>JAVROZ010000309.1:0-3774 GCA_032162485.1 Mycobacterium sp. | reverse complement strand
ACAGCATCAAACTCCAGCCTCGGGAGGGAGACGATTCGACTGTCTAGCAAGGCCCGACGAACCCTCAGTGGCGCCAACACGCCAGTCCCGTTTGACGATTTGAGGTAGTCAACTACTCACGTCCTGCGCGATATGCCTGGATACGGTCAGGTTTCGACGTTGTCGAGGCCGGCAATTGAGCCCGGCTGGCCAACCCCACGGGCTAATGCGCGGTAGGAGGACAGTTGTGTCGTATGTAGTTGCAGTACCGGAGTGGGTGGGTTCGGCAGCCACGGACATGGCGCGGATCGGATCGATCCTGCGGGGCGCGAATGCGGCGGCGGCAACCTCGACGAGCACCGTTCTCAGCGCGGCCGAGGACGAGGTCTCGGCGGCGATCGCTTCCCTGTTTTCCGACTACGGGCAGGAGTATCAGGCGCTCAGTGCCCGGTTGTGGGCGTTTCACGACCAGTTCGCGGCGGCTTTGACTGGTGCGGGTACCGCCTACGCCGCGGCCGAGGCAGCCAACGCGAACCCGCTGGAAGCCCTCGGGCAAGGCGTGCTGAACGTGATCAATGCCCCCACCAACGCTTTGCTGGGACGTCCGCTGATCGGTGATGGTGTCAATGGCGCGGCCGGGACGGGCCAAAACGGCGGCGCGGGTGGATTGTTGTTCGGCAATGGCGGCGACGGCGGTTCGGGGGTCGCCAGTGGTGGCACCGGCGGGCGCGGCGGCGATGCCGGGCTGTTCGGTAATGGTGGCCGTGGCGGGGCCGGCGGACTCGGGTCGTATGGGACTTCTGGCTTCGACAACGCCTCGCGCAACGGGGGTGTTGGCGGCATCGGCGGTCAGGGTGGGGCCGGCGGGACTGGCGGGTTGTTGTTCGGCAACGGTGGTGCCGGCGGTGCCGGCGGCACCGGCGGCTGGGGCGGCTACGGAGCCACGGCTCCAAACGCCGGTGTTGTCGGCGGTACCGGCGGCAACGGCGGCGCTGGAGGTATAGGTGGGGCCGGCGGGACCCACTTGTCCCTGTTCGGTCAGGACGGTGCCCCAGGCCAGACCGGCGACGGCGGCCGCGGCGGTAACGGTGGCAGCGGCTCCATTTACGGCGGCACCGCCGGCCTCGGCGGCGATGGGGGCGTGGGCGCGACCGGAGGTCGCGGCGGCGACGGCGGCAGTGTCGGCGTTCAAGCAAGCGGCACTAATAACACCAGCGTTGTCGGCGGTAACGGTGGTCACGGCGGCACCGGCACTGCGGGCGCCGGCGGTGCGGGCGGCAACGGTGGCACCGCATTCATCTATGCAGGCGGAGGAACCGGAAACGCCGTCGGCGGTCACGGCGGGGGCGGCGGAAGCGGTAGCACCGTCGGCGGAGCCGGCGGCGACGGGGGGCCCGGTTCAATCATGGGTTATGCCTATGGCCCCGGAGGCGGCAGCGGTTATGCCATCGGCGGCGGCGGCGGTACCGGCGGAACCGGCCCGACCGGCGGCCACGGTGGTGACGCTGCCTACGCCTTGAACTGGGGAAGCGGAACCGCCACGGGCGGCAGCGGCGGTTACGGCGGCACGGGCAACCCCGGTCACGGCGGTAGCGGCGGTGACGGCGCCGACGCCGAGGCGACCACGCTGGCCAAAGCCTTCGCAGGCTTTGGCGGTCTCCCCGGTACCGGGGGAGGCGGCTCAACCGGCAAGCCGGGAACGGCCAGCCAGCTCTAGGTACGGCTGTGGTGTGCTTGCCCGCCATCGAGCCGGCGCGCCCCAGCGGAACCTCCGGCCCGCCTTCACTCGCAGCAACCCTGCACGATAATCTCGCGTCCGCGGCCCGCTGCCGCGTCTGCTCGGAGGGATTTACACATGCGCCTGTTCAGCATTGCCGTGCTTGTCACGGCTGCCGCCATCTTCAGTTCTCCTGTCGTGGCGGTGGCCGCGCCGAAGGATTACTGCGCCGACCTCAAGGGCAGCAATACCGGCAGCACGTGTGAGATCCAGCTGTCCGACCCCGGATACAACGTCGACATCAGCATCCCGCTGGATTACCCCGACCAGGAGCCGATCGCCCAGTTCGTCTCCCAAACACGAGAGGGGTTTCTCAACGCGGCCAAGTCGGGCGCGCCCCACGATAAACCCTATGAGCTGAAGATCAAGCCGACCGAATACAGCTCGGCAATTCCCCCGCGCGGCACGCAGGCTGTGGTGTTCAAGGTGTACCGAAACGTCGGCGGCGCGCTTCCGCAGACGACCTTTAAGGCGTTCAACTGGGACCAGAGCTATCGCAAGGAAATCGTCTATACGGCCGCAAAGGACGACAAACAAAATACGCCGTTGTGGCGAGTCGATGATCCGCTGAAAACCGTAGGGCCGATCGTCCAGGCTGACCTGACAAAGCAGCAGGCGCCGCCGCCGGTCGGGCCACCCACTTCGCCCGCCCAGCCGGGACAACCGACCACCGCTACGTCTCCAACGCCATTGCCCATCTCGCCAACCGCGCTGTACAACCCGGCCAACTACCAGAATTTCGCGGTGGTCAACGACGGGGTGATTTTCTTCTTCGACCAGGGTGCGCTACTGCCCGACTCAGCCGGGGCGGTCCAGGTGCTAGTGCCCCGGTCGGCGATCGACCCGATGCTTGCCTGAGACTTTTACGACCTGGCCAGTGGCTCACGTCATCGAAAACAGCTGCTGCATCACGATTACGCTTGCAACGCGCTGCAGACCGCCTTCGACAGCGATCCGCTGATCGTCCGGCGACTCGAGCAGCTGATCGAGCGCCGTGGAGACTCTCTTCATGTCGTAGATCGGCTGGTCTTTGGCCGCTTGGGAAGCAAACGTATCCCGGTAAAAAGCAAGCATCGGGTCGCTCGGGTCGCGTGTCGGCGGCGTCGTGAACGGATGCTTCTGGCGGTCATACACCTCGGGTATCAGCACATCCTTCGCCGCTTCGCGAAGGACATGTTTTTCACGAATACCCTTTACTTTCATGGTGACTGGCACGCGAGCTGCGACTTCGGCGACACGGTGGTCCAGGAACGGCACACGGCCTTCGATGGAGTGAGCCATCTCCATGCGGTCGGCGAGATAGTTGAGAATGAAATTCGGCAGTACCGTTTTGGCGTTGATGTAGAGCATCTGATTCAGGTGGTCGCGGCCGGCGACGCGTTGTGCAATCGGCAGGCGATCCAGTGCGGATATCAGCGGCTGAAACTCTCGAACCGAAGTGGGCAGGTCATCGCGCAACAATGGTGCCACGCTATTAGTTTGCGCTGCACAGACATTGAGCGTCGCCGGCAGCCAGCCGAGCCTGCGCTCAACTGCCTGCATTTCGGGACTGCTGACTTGCTCGGGCATCATCAGCGCGCGAGTCGCGGCGTTGGCGCCGAGCATCTCATCGAGAAGTTTCACTTTGTCGTCGGCACTCAACGTCGCGTCATCGTTCAGCGCATCAACCCGGTAGTACGGATACCCTCCGAGCATCTCGTCGGCGCCTTCACCGGTGAACACCACCTTGATGCCCGCAGCCCTGACGGCACGGCTGAGTAAATACTTGGCCACGCCGTGGCCGTTGAACATCTGCGTTTCGGCGTACCAGACTGCATCCGCAAATGATTCGGCGATCTCGCGACCAGTAATAGGAATCGGGTGATACGTCGCACCGACGCGTTTGGCCTGTGCTTCGGCGACGCTGGCCTCGTCATAGAGCGGGTTCTCAAAGGTGAGCGTGAACGCGCGAATCGGCCGGTTCATCTCCTGCTGCGCGAGGCCGAGGACGGCACACGAGTCGATGCCACCACTTAAAT
>JAVROZ010000308.1:0-2569 GCA_032162485.1 Mycobacterium sp. | reverse complement strand
TGGCGCTCTGCACCAGCGCGATCGGGTTGCAGCGCTGGCGCCAGGCGGATCGCGCCATGCGCCGGGGCCTGCCGCTGCCCCGGCATCCGACGCCGGGTTTTCTGGCGGTGGGGCTCATCGTGCTCGGGCTGATGGCGCTGGTTTTGGTGGTCGTCAAGGCGGTGACCGGTTGACCGATTCGACCGCCCCGCGCTTGCCGGCCGGCGGGCCGGCCGAACGGACGACGCTGGCCTGGACCCGGACGTCGTTCGCGTTTCTGGTCAACGGAGTGCTGTTGGCGCTCAAGGATGTTCATGGCGCGGGGCAACACGTGGGGGCGCTGCTTCCGGCCGGGGTGGCCTGCGCGGCGGCGTTGGGTACCTACGTGATTGCGCTACGACGTCAGAACACGTTGGCGCAGAATGCAGTCCCGCCACCGGCCCGCCGCCAGGTGTACATCGTTGGATTCGCGGCGCTGGCGCTCATCGTCACCACCGGTATTGCTCAACTGCACTAAGGCTTTTCGGCTACCACAGATACACCACGGCGTCTTTGCCGCCGGTGCATCTGATCCAGGGATTCGGGCCGTCGCCTGCACATTGCATCAGGAAGTTCGCCGTGTTTCTCGGGTCGCAACTCGCGCCCGCGACGGTGAAGCAGTCGACGGCACCGGGCGCCGACACGGTCCGTGACCCGTTGGTGGCGTTGCCGTAGGTGTTCCAGTACGTGCGCAACACGGTGTTGGCGAAATAGCACGACGTCTGCGGCGAACCTCGTCCCCCGTGCGATCCGTACCCGGTGGCGGTGCTGAGCTGGAAACCCTGGTCGCAGCTTTGGTGGGTGGTGCTTTGGTCCGGTCCGGTCACCAGCGGCGGGGTCACGTTGGCCGGGCGCGGCGGAATCGATTCCTGCGGGATCGACGTGTCGCCCGTGTAAGGCGGGATGGTCGTCGGAACCGTTGCCGATTGGGCGGTCGGGGTCGGCGGCGAATTCGATTTGCCCAGCAGGCCGATGATCACCCCGATCGCGCCGAGCAGCAGCGCCCCCGCGACGACGAGCACGACGGGAACCAGCCAGCGCCGCTCCGATTTCGCCGGCGCTTCACCCGAAGCAACGCGTTGTGGTCCGGTCGGCGGGAAGGTCTGCGGATATACCTGCTGCTGAGGCGGCCACTGGGGTGGCTGAGGCGGCTGCAGGGGCGGCCAGGACGCGTGTTGCGTCGCTGCTCGATCATCCTGGTCGGGGGGGTCTATCGCGGTCCGCGCTCCGCTGCGCAACGCCCGCTCGGCCGCGCGGCCGAATGCCCCGGCACTTCCATAGCGATCGTCGGGTTCCTTTGCCATGCCGCGGCCAATGACATCATCCAGCGCCGCCGGGATCCGTGGGTTCGTCTGGCTTGGCCGCGGCGGCGGCGACGACATGTGCGCCGCGACGAGGCCGCCCTGGGTCTGCTCGGGAAACGGCGGCTCGCCCGTTAGCGATTCGTACAGGACGCAGGCCAGCGAATAGATGTCCGCGGCCGGGGTGATCTCGGTGTCGGCGAATCGTTCCGGCGCCATGTAGGCCCACGAACCGACACGCATGTTGGTCGCCGTCAGGCGGGTGTTCTCGCCCATGACTTCGGCGATCCCGAAGTCGACCAGGTAGGCGAAATTCGCCGGGGTGACCAGGATGTTCTGCGGCTTGATGTCGCGGTGCACCAGCCCGTCGGCGTGCGCGGCGTCGAGCGCGGCTGCGATCTGGGTGATGATGGCGACCGCGCGCGTCGGATCCAGCGGTGCCTGGACGAGCAGGCTTTCCAGGTCCTTGCCGCGAACCAGGCGCATATCGATGAACAGCGACCCGTCGATCTCGCCGAAGCCGTGGATCGGGATGACATGGGGTTCCTGCAAGGTCGCCGCGGCATGTGATTCTCGCTCGAAGCGGGTGCGGAATTTGCGGTCGTTCGCGTACTGGCCCTTGATGATCTTGAGGGCGACTGTCCTGCCGATCTGGTTGTCGTAGGCCTCGTAGACCTCGCCCATCCCGCCTTTGCCCAGGACGCCGGTGATCGTGTATTTGCCGAAGGTCGTGCCGACACGCTGGTCTTCCGCTGACACCGTCACCTCCCGTTAGGGATTATGCGGCACGTCGCCGGGATGTCTAACTTTTGCACTGCCCGGCGGGCAGCTGGGACAGATGGGCAGTCAGCCAGCTGGCGGCTTCGTCGAGGGCGCGCTTGCCGTCGTCGAACGATCCCGATGCCGGCTCCGCCGCGATCGCTAGGGCAACCTTGCCGTGTGGGGTGTTGAGGACGCCGATCTGACGGACGAGGTATTTCCCGGACGGCGCGGGACCCCAGCCGCCTTTGAACTGCGCGCCCGGGATGGTGCCGATCCCCCAGGTTTGTTGCGGCTCGACCTGACCCATCAAGTCGAATATCGGGGCGTTCGCTGGATTGCAGAACGCGTTCGCGGTGAACCGCGCCTGGTTGGTCAGCGACCAGATGGTCTGCCCGAATGCAGTGAATTCTGTTCTCAGCCTTCGTGATTCGACGGCGGTCGGGTCACCGGTTTCCTGCAGGATCTGTTGCACTTGCTGGGCGGCCGTC
>JAVROZ010000307.1:0-4561 GCA_032162485.1 Mycobacterium sp. | reverse complement strand
ATGAGACCGCCGACTTGTCTACGCGTAGCTTGTCCGGATTCACCGTGCCACCCGGCAGCACCAAGCCGTCGTAATCGGCAACCGACACATCCGATACGGTCCGGTCAACCTCGATCTGTCCGGCGGGCTCAAGATCGTGGTTGCGTGCTTCGATTTCGCCGGCTTTCAGTGACAACACGTCGATTTCCGCACCTGCCCGTAGGAGTGCATCGCGAGGCTGCTCCAACTCAACCTTCTCTACGCCGTCGGCAGCCAGGATCGCAATCTTCTTACCTTCCAGTTCTTTTGACATCGGTGCAACTCCTTAAGGGTTGAGAACAACCTTGGTGCAGTTGTCCTGCTTGTGTTTGAAGATCTCGTACCCGTGCGGCGCCTGGTCGAGCGGCAGATGGTGGCTGATGATCATCGTCGGGTCAATGTCGCCACCGCGGATCCGCTTCAGCAGGGGGCGCATATACCGCTGCACGTGGCATTGTCCGGTCTTGATGGTCAGCGATCGATTCATGACGGCCCCGATCGGAAACTTGTCCATCATCCCGCCGTACACGCCGACGATCGAAATGGTGCCGCCATTGCGGCAACTCATCGCGGCTTCCCGAAGTGCATGCGGCCGTTCAGTTTCCAACCGGACCGCCTGCTTGACCCGATCGTAGGCATCGACGACGGTGGAACCGTTGCGGGCTTCCATGCCGACCGCATCGATGCAATGGTCGGGACCGCGCCCGGCGGTCATATCCCGTAACTCTTCCAGTACCGATGTCTCCGCGAAGTTCAGCGGTGTCGCACCTAATCGTTGGGCCAATTCCAACCGATAGGGCACCTGGTCGATGGCAATGACCTGCGAGGCGCCCAGCAGTAATGCGCTCACCATCGCGAACAAGCCGACCGGTCCGGCACCCCACACCGCCACGACATCACCGTCCTTGATGTCACACATCTCAGCGCCCATGTACCCGGTCGGCAGAATGTCTGACAGGAATAGCACCTGGTCGTCGGTGAGATCGTCGTCGACCTTCAACGGACCCACGTCGGCGAACGGCACCCGCGCGTATTCCGCTTGCCCACCGGCGAATCCACCAAGCATGTGGGAGTATCCGAAGAGACCCGCCGGGGAATGCCCCATCAGTTTCTCGGCCATTCCCGCGTTGGGATTGGAGTTCTCACACAGGGAATACAGGTCGCGGTCACAGGCCGAGCACGCCCCGCATGCGATAGGAAATGGCACCACCACCCGATCACCGATGGACAGGTTGCCCACCGCCTTACCCACTTCGACAACCTCACCCATGAATTCGTGGCCGAGCACGTCACCGTGCTTGACGGTAGGGATGTAACCGTCATAGAGGTGCAGATCGGAGCCGCAGATTGCGGTTGAGGTGACCCGTACGATTGCGTCGCGGTCGTTGAGGATCTTGGGGTCCGGGACCGACTGCACCTCAACGCTATTGCGCCCCGCCCAGATATTGGCCTTCATTGCTATCCTTCCGTGCCGGTCGGTTGGGCGGCCTGCTGATGCATTTGCCGAAACGCGACGGTCCCGTCCGGAGACCCGTCAGAACGCAATACCTGGCCGGTTTCCATGATCTGTTTGAAACGACGCAGGTCGTCATTGACCTGCTGATCAGGCGACTCCCCCAACAGCGTCGCCGCCGCTTTCCCAAGCACACCGCCGGGTAGCTGGTAGGCCATCGTGACTCGAACTTCGGTGCCGTTACCGGAGTTGTCAGGGGCGAAGTCGACACACCCACTGTTGGAGATTCCAGTGCCCGGCACTGACTGCCAAGCAATCCGCTTGCCCGGCTCGTCTTGAACGATTTCCGCATCCCATTGCACGGGCTGCCCGACTGGCGCATTGGCCACCCAGTGGGACCGGCGGTCGTCGGCAGCGGTAACCGACTTCAGGTGGTACATGAATTCCGGCAGGTTTTCCAGGTTGCGCCAGAAGCTGTAGACGTGTTCAGGCGAACGCTGTACGGTCACCGCCGCGCGTAATGTGTGGTGCCGCTCAGTGCTCGCGTGGCGCGCTGGGTTGTTGCTGGTGGTGCGCAGCGCGGCATACAGGTCCGCGCCGCCGATCACCGAAAGTGCGGCCGCAGCAATGATGCCGCGCCGCCGCCGTCCCGGACCACGCCTTGCCACGCCCGCTGCCAGCACTGCGACGTCTAGCACGTCACCGGCCACCCTGGTCCAGACTAACTTTTCCGAGCCAAGCAAAAGTGCTGCGGCATGGCCGCATTCGCGCACGCCCAACGCACGAATGACCGCGCGCGACCGCGGCGTCTCATCGACGCCGGCCAGTGTCGCGATTCCGCTGGGTGCCAGTAGTTCGGCAAGCCCGAGCCCCAAGCTGGCCGCTCCAAGTCCCTTCACCAGGGTCGCAGTCGTGCTCGCTGCGGAATCATTCATCGCCAAACTCCTTGCAGTGCAGGATGACAGGCCAACCAGCGGATCCGACTCGCTGCGCTACCGGAGCCATACCCCCGCGTCGATCACCCAAACTTGCAGCCCCATGTCAACTCGACGCAGTGCGCAACGCCTCAAGCAGTGGTTCGGCGGCCTCTTTCAGGAACAACTCCTGGGATTCGCCGCCTATCTGGATGAGCGCGATATCGCTGAAGCCGCCTTCCCAGAACGGCCGCACCGCTTCCACGATGGCGTCGAGGTCCGGCCCGCACGGAATGCTCTCGGCTACGTCTTCCGGCCGCACGAATTGAGTTGCGCCGGCAAAACCCGCTGGTGTCGGCAGGTCGGCGTTAACTGCCCAGCCGCCGGCGAACCAGCGGAACTGGTCGTGCGCCCGCGCGATGGCGGCGTCGCGGTCGGGGTCCCAGCAAACCGGTATCTGCCCAACGACGCGCCCGGCGCCCGGCCAGCCGCCGGCTTGGCGGGCGGTGTGCCAGCCGTCCACCAATTCTTGATCCGGTTGCACCGCGATCAGGTGGTCAGCAAGTTTGCCGAATTTCTCGACGCCTTTGCCGCCCGCCATCGCCACGGCGATGCCCGGGGGCACTTCGGGCCTGTCCCACAGTCGCGCCGAGTCGACCTGAAAGTATTCGCCGCGCCAGTTCACCAATTCGCCGCCGAACAGTTCGCGGATGATCTTGATGGCTTCGCGCAACATGTCTTGGCGCCGCTCGACGGTCGGCCAGCCTTGTCCGACCACGTGCTCGTTGAGGTTCTCGCCGCTGCCCAGTCCGAGGGTGAACCGGCCATCGGCGAGGATCTGCACGGTGGCGGCCTGTTGCGCGACGACCGCCGGGTGATAGCGCATCGTCGGGCAGGTCACGTAGGAGTAGAGGTCTACCCGTTCAGTTGCGTGCGCTACCGCACCGAGCACCGCCCACGCATTGGGGGCATGACCCTGCGAGGTCAGCCAGGGCGAGAAGTGGTCGCTGCAGACCTCAAAGTCGAAACCTCGTTGCTCAGCTGAAACAGCATCGTGCACAAGCTCTTTGGGGCCAGTCTGCTCCGTCATCAAGGTATACCCGAACCGTGCCATACCAGACGTGTACCCCAAGGACCGCAGTGCAAACGGCGCTACATATCACGGAAGGCCGAGCGGTCAGAGCCGCTCTTTTACCGCCGCAGACAGTCGAGCCCCGTCGGCCTTTCCCTCGGCGATTCCCGTGGCCACCTTCATGACCAGCCCCATCTGCTTCATGGTGGGTCGTTGCCCGGTCGTCTCGGCGACCTGGGCGATCGCGGTTTCGACGACGTCGACCACCTCGGCGTCGGTGAGCGGCGTCGGCAGGTACTCGTCGATGATGCGCGCCTCGGCGTGCTCGTTGGCCGCGAGCTCACCGCGTCCATTTTGGGTATAGATCTCGGCCGCTTCACCGCGCTTGCGGGCCTCCCGGGCCAGCACCTTGAGCACCTCGTCGTCGGCGAGCTCTCTGGCTTCCTTGCCCGAGACCTCCTCTGTTTGGATCGCGGCCAGCAGCAGGCGCAGCGTTGCCGTTCGCAACTTTTCCTGCGCCTTCATCGACTGGGTCAGGTCCGACCGGAGCCGGGATTTGAGTTCCGCCATCACAGAGACGCTACGCGCCGCTACCCTCGGCGAACGCCGCCCGGAGGCGTCTGGGCAACCCAGATTGAGAAATGCCCCGCTCGCCGACAGGATGGACCCATGACGAACGACGACAGCCGCTACCTACGGTGAGCACGCTGCCGCCTGACCATCCGGGTGATCCCTCGCTTGGCACTCCTGGATCTGAGCCGCCGACCGCACATGAGCCGCCCCCCGCGTATGGACCGCCACCCGCCTACGCCCAGCCGCCGGGCTACGGTTCACCGCCGGGCTACGGTCCACCGCCTGGCTACAGTCCGCCGCCGGGCTACGGTCCACCGCCCGGCTACAGTCCACCGCCCGGCTACGGGCCACCACCGGGGTACGGCCCGCCACCCGGCTATGGCGCCCAACCGGGCTATCCTCCACCTGGCTATGGCGCTGCGCCGGGCGTCCCATTCGGTCCGCCACTCGTCCCGGGAGCAGTCAAACCCGGCATCATCCCGCTGCGGCCGCTGACCCTCAGCGACATATTCAACGGTGCGGTGGGCTACA
>JAVROZ010000306.1:0-3258 GCA_032162485.1 Mycobacterium sp. | reverse complement strand
ACCTGCGGCAGGCCGACCCAGGCGTGCTGGTCGCGGTGCTCGCCCAGCTCACCGGTGATGCGACGGTGATCGATCGGTTCGGCCCGACGATCACACACGTGCCTGACCCACCGGAACGTGCAGGCGTCACCGACACCGACACGGCCGAGGCGATTGTGGCCGCCGTCGTCGATGCGCTGGACGCGCCCCGGGCGGCGGGAGCCCTGGCCGCCGACGATCCCGCGCTGTTCACGCGGCTGTTGCCGTTGGCGCTGGGGTCCGACGTGGAC
Organism: Mycobacterium sp.; assembly: GCA_032162485.1. Classification (GTDB taxonomy): domain Bacteria; phylum Actinomycetota; class Actinomycetes; order Mycobacteriales; family Mycobacteriaceae; genus Mycobacterium. Next base: position 2,989 of record JAVROZ010000306.1, on the reverse strand, counting down.
GACGAGTTCATTCCGCTGTTACTCGAGCAGGGCGGCTTCCAGCTGTCGCAGCCGACGCTGTCGCGCACGGCGCCCATCCCGGAGACCATGAATGTGGCCATCATCGGCGCGGGGCTGGCGGGCATCATCACCGCGCTCGCCGCGGCCGATGCCGGTGTCGCGTACGAGATCTTCGATCGCAACGACGAGGTCGGCGGCACCTGGCTGACCACCACCTACCCCGGCATCGGTGTGGACACCCCGTCTGCGTACTACTCGCTCTCGCGTGAGGTGAACCCGAACTGGTCGAGTTACTATCCGGAGGGCGCGGAGTATCAGGCCTACTTGGTGTCGCTGGCCGACAAGTACGGACTGCGCGAACACACCCGGTTCGGCACCGAGGTCGAGGCGCTGTGGTGGGACGACGAGCGCGACCATTGGCAGGTCCACTCCGTTGACCGCGACGGCAATCGAGACATCGGCTATGCCCGGGTGGTGATCACCGCCGCCGGCTACCTCAACCGCCCACGCTGGCCGGAAGTGCCGGGGCGGAACACTTTCGCGGGCACCAGCATTCACTCCGCGCAGTGGGACGCGTCGCTCGACCTCAACGGCAAACGCGTGGCCATCATCGGGGCCGGGTGCACCGCCGTACAGATCGTCGACGCCTGTGTCGACGACATCGAGCACCTGACGGTGTTCCAGCGTCAACCGCACTGGGTCGCCCCACGCAGGCGGCCCACCGACGATGTGCCCGAGCACCGCCGATACCTTGGCCGGCACCTGCCGTACTACGCGAATTGGCACCGGCTGAAGTCGTACTGGGGCACCGCCGACAACAACTACCCGATCATCTTGCAAGACCCCGAGTGGGCCAAGGACCATCTATCGATTTCGCCGGCCAACGACGTTCTCCTGCAGATGTGCCTGGAGTACATCGACCGGACATTCGGCGCCGGAACGGAATTGGCGAAGAAAGTCACCCCGGACTTTGCGCCGTACGGCAAGCGGATCATCCGAGATCCTGGCGGCTACTACGCCGCCCTGACCAGGGATCACGTCGACGTGGAAGCCAGCGAGCCGGCCGAGGTCAACGCGAAAGGCATTGTCACCCAGGACGGTCGGCAGATTGACCTCGACGTCATCATCTACGCCACCGGCTACCACCTGGACTTCCTGTCCACAGTGGACATTCGCGGCCGAGATGGCAAGCAGTTGGCCGACGAATGGGGCGACAGCCCGCGCGCTTACCGGGGCGGCACGGTGCCGGGATTCCCCAACCTGTTCATCAACTCCGCGCCCAACTACAGCCCCGGACACGGTGCGGGAGCGAACTTCTCGATGGAAGTCATGGCGCACTACATCATCGAGTGCCTGCAGTTGATGGCGCTGCGCGAGGCTACCACCATGGAGGTGACGCAGCAGGCATACGAGGACTACGTCGCCGCGATAGACGAGGCGATGAGCCGCACGGTGTGGTGCCATACACCGAATGCGCACACCTACTACCGGTCCGGCTCGGGCCGCGTGGTGGTCGCCTCCCCGTACCGGTTGGTCGACGTCTGGCGGCAGCATCGGGCCCCGGTCGAAGACGACTTCGTCCTGCAATGACCGGAAAACTTGCAGGCAAAACGGCTTTGGTCACCGGCAGCAGCCGCGGTATCGGACGTGCGATCGCGCAACGGCTGGCCGCGGAGGGCGCCACCGTCGTCGTCACCGCACGGTCCTACGAGCCCTCGCTGTCGGTCCGCGGTGGTTCTGCCTCAGCGCTACCGGGCACCATCGCCGAGACGATCGAACTGATCGAGAAGGCCGGCGGAACGGCGTTGGGAGTCGCTGCCGACCTTGAGGACAACGGGCAACGGGACAGCCTCGTCGACGAGGTGCTCGACCGGACCGGGCGCATCGACATCCTGGTCAACAATGCCGGTTTCGCCGACTACTCGGTGATCGAAGACATGTCGATGGAGACGTTCGATCGCACGATCGAGCACTATGTGCGCACCCCGTTCGTGCTCACCCGCGCCGCGATCCCGCATATGCGCAAACAGGGCGCCGGCTGGATCGTCAACATCGGTTCGGTGACGGGTATCGCGCCGGTGCGGCCCTATCGGGAGTACAACAAGACCTCCGGCGACGTCATCTATGCCTCGATGAAGGCTGCTCTGCATCGTTTCACCCAGGGCGTCGCCGCCGAGTTGCTCGATTCCAACATCGCGGTCAACTGCGTGGGTCCGTCGACGGCGGTGCGTACTCCTGGTGCATCCCAATTGATTGCGGAAACGTTCCCTACCGAGCCGGTGGAGTATCTCGCCGAAACCGTGTTGGCGATGTGTCATCGTCCGGCCGCCGAGCGCACCGGGTTGGTCGCGTTCAGCCTGCACTATCCGTGGTCGCAGAAGCTGCCGGTGCACAGTCTCGACGGGGCCTCGGTGCTGCCGCCGCTGGAACCACCGGCGAATGCCAACCCGAACATCCTGCCCGCTGGTATTTAGGCCAAGACCGGGGTGCCACATCGACAAAAGGAATGGCATACGCGGTCGCGGACGATGACATCGGGACATTCGGGATCGAACCAACGGTCGACCACCGCCCAGTGGATGGGGTGCATCAGGTAGGGGCCCATCAGACCATCGACGTCGGTGAACTCCTGCTCGAATACGTGGGTCCACTGCGTTGTCCCCACCGGTTCGTCGACGCGGCTCAACTGCCAAGCGGTGATGGCTTTTACGTACCGCGGCATAAGCCGCAGTTCGTCCTCGAAACGAGCGACGATGTGGGCGTCGGTGCCGGGAAGCACGCGCAACAGCAGCGCGCGATACACGCTGCCTTTCTGAGCTCCGCTACGGTGCAGATCGCCTGAATAGCAGGCACCGTTGACACGGGTGATCACTAAGTCGGTCAGTGCCGCCGCGAAATCTGGTTCAACGGAACGCCATTGGTCTTGGGTGTCGAAGCGCAGATGCACAAGGATATCGCCGCCGTTGCGGACGCCCGGCAGCGTCGGCTC
>JAVROZ010000305.1:0-2576 GCA_032162485.1 Mycobacterium sp. | reverse complement strand
CATTTCGTGGCCTCCGAACGGTCCCAGCCAGACGGTGTAGGACAACACCACTAGCCCCCCTGGCCGGGTCACCCGCAGCATCTCGTTGCCGAGCTGCCATGGCCGGGGCACATGCTCGGCCACATTGGACGACAGGCAGATGTCCATCGAGTTGTCGGCGAACGGTAGTGCCATGCCCGACGCCCGGACCAAGGCGCCCGGGTGTCGGGCGACAGCCGGGCCGGCCTGCATCGCCGAGTGCATTTCCGAGGGATCCGGTTCGACACCGATGTAGCGGACCCCCGCGTCACCGAACGCCGACGCGAAGTATCCGGGTCCACCGCCGACATCGAGCAGCTTGCGCCCGGCCGGGTCCTCGCCGCTAGCGGCACGCCACAGATCGCAGACCATCGCCGCGGTATCGGCGGCCAGCGTGCCGTAGAACCGTGCCGGGTCCGGTTGCTCGAAGCGGAATTCGGACAGCAGCCGCACCGAGCGGCGCAGCGTCGCCCGTCGCGCGAAGATGTCGGTCACCGCCACGGGCTAACCGTACGGCCGGCCGCTGCCGGATGTCTGCGGGCTGAACGTGAAGGCGGCTACCCGCCCGTTGCCCGCTAGGCTGTCGAACAATGTCTGACCTGCGCTCCGTCCTGCTGCTGTGCTGGCGCGATACCGGGCACCCACAGGGTGGCGGTAGCGAGACCTATCTGCAGCGCATCGGCACGCAATTGGCGGCCGCAGGCATACACGTCACCTTGCGCACCGCCCGCTATCCCGGCGCACCCCGCCATGAGGTCATCGACGGGGTGCGGATAAACCGCGTCGGTGGCCGCTACACCGTCTACATCTGGGCGATGCTGGCCATGGCACTGGCGCGAATAGGGCTCGGGTCGCTGCGCCACGTGCGGCCCGACGTGGTCGTCGACACCCAGAACGGATTGCCGTTCCTGGCCCGGCTGATCTACGGCCGACGGGCGGTGGTGCTGGTGCACCACTGCCACCGCGAGCAGTGGCCGGTGGCGGGTCCGGTGCTGTCCAGGGTGGGCTGGTTCGTCGAATCGACGATGTCGCCGCGACTGCACCGGCACAACCAGTACGTCACGGTGTCACTGCCGTCGGCGCGGGATCTGGTTGCGCTCGGAGTGGACGGCGAACGGATCGCCGTGGTCCGCAACGGTCTCGACGAGGCGCCGACGCCGACGTTGTCCGGCCCGCGGGCCGCCGTACCCCGGGTAGTGGTGCTGTCCCGGCTGGTGCCGCACAAGCAAATCGAGGATGCGCTGCACGCGGTCGCGCAATTGCGTCCCCGCGTCCCGGATCTGCACCTGGACGTCGTCGGCGGCGGATGGTGGCGCCAGCGGCTCGTCGACCACGCACATCGGCTCGGCATTTGTGATGCCGTGACCTTCCACGGGCACGTCGACGACATGGCCAAACATGATCTGCTGCAAGGCTCGTGGGTGCACGTGCTGCCGTCGCGTAAAGAGGGGTGGGGTCTCGCGGTGGTTGAAGCGGGCCAGCACAGCGTGCCGACCATCGGATACCGTTCCTCGGGCGGTCTGTCCGACTCGATCATCGACGGGGTCACCGGCGTGTTGGTCGACAGTCGCGCCGAACTCGTCGATTCCCTGGAGCAGCTGTTGTCCGATCCGGTGCTGCGTGATCAGCTGGGTGCCAAAGCTCAAGCGCGCAGCACGGAGTACTCCTGGGCGCAAAGCGCCGAAGCGCTACGAACCGTTTTGCAGGCAGTGCAAGCCGGAGAACACCTCAGCGGCCTGGTCTGACCCTGACCCGCTGCCGGCGCCACCGCCCGGCCAGCAAGCCGGCCCCACCGACCACCAGCAACGCCAGCCACGCGAAGTGGGCGACAAGCACGGCGTTGCGGCGGTCAGCGGGCACTGAGGCGCTGTCCCCACCGATCCGGTAGAGCGCGATCTCGTTGTCCCGGTAGGCCGCCGGTAGCTGCGACACGGTACGCGCGGCGGCGCCCATGTCACCGGCACTGTCGGATTCGACCACCAGCCATTTCACCCCCGCCTCCGACAGGGCCGCAACCAGCGACCCGCCCCCGCCCGAAGGCTCCCGCCCGGCTAACAGCAATTGCTGAACGGCTCGGGCGTGCGCACCCTCACCGGGCACGATCACCCCGGAAATCGCCAGGTCGCCAGTGGTCAGCACGTCCGCTCGGACCCACCGGGGCAGCGGATCGAGCACCGGCGCGGGTCCCGACCAGCCGAAGCGCCGCATGGACCCGGCCGGCAAGACGGCCACAGCGCCGGGCTCGCGGTTGACCGCCGCCGCCACTGCCGCCCAACCCGACGGATAGCGCACCGAAGCGACCTTGCCCCACCCGCCCAAGGCCAGATCGGGCAACGCCAAAATCAGTGCCGCACAACAGATCAACGTCGTGGCCAAGGGTCGCAGCCACTGTCGCAGGGTCACCACCGCTCCCGCGCCGGCCAGCGCGTATCCGGGCACCGCCAGCGCCACCCACTTCTGGCCGTCGCGCAATACGCCACACCCCGGCACCGCATCCACCACCGCCCGCAACACCTGCAGGCCCGGGCCGGTGGCCAGCAACGCCGGCACCAGCACCG
>JAVROZ010000304.1:0-3397 GCA_032162485.1 Mycobacterium sp. | reverse complement strand
CGAACTCGCCCGATAGCACCGCCCAGCTACCGGGCACCCCGACCCACCCGGGCACCGGCCAGACCGCCGCGACCCTCTGGCTCAACCGGCTACGCGCACTGGCCCACCGCACCTGCGTCGCGCCGCTGCCCTACGCACAGGCCGATCTGGATGCCGTGGGGCGCATCAACGATCCCGGTCTCAACACCACCGCCACCGTCAGCACCGGCGACATCGTCGACCGCATCCTGGACGTCACGTCCGTACGCGGCGCCGCCGTGTTGTCCGACGGACCGCTGACAGCTCGCGCCGTCACCCTGCTCAACGGCAACGACAACACGGTCGCGGTCGCGGCCGCCGACGTTTCGCAGGACGCCCAGGGCTTGCCCGGCGGCGGGGACACCACGCCGCGCCGGTTGTCACCGCAGGTGGTGGCGGCGCCCTTCGACCCGGCCGTCGGTGCCGCGTTGGCCGCGGCGGGAACCAATCCGATCGTGCCTACCTACCTGGACCCGTCGATGTCGATCCGGGTCAATCACGACTCGCTCACCGCCCGCCGCCAGGACGCGCTGGGCGCCATGTTGTGGCGCAGCCTGGCGCCCGGCGCGGCGCCGCGCACCCAGATTCTGGTGCCGCCGGCGTCGTGGACCCTGCCGGGTGACGACGCGCAGTCCATCCTGACCGCGCTGGCCACCACCATTCATTCCGGCCTGGCCGTGCCACGCCCGCTTCCCGCACTCATCGCTGACGCGGCGGCCCGCATCGAGCCCCCGCAGGCGCCCGGCGCCTTCCCGTCGGCACGTGGCCGATTCAGTGACGACATCACCGGCCAGATCAGCGGCCAGGTGGGCCGCCTGCTGAAGTTGACCTCGGCGATGATGACCGATGACCGCACCGGTCTGACCGGTGCGCAGTACACCGCGCCGCTGCGCGAGGACATGCTGCGGGCGTTGAGCCAATCGGTGCCGCCCGACACCCGCAACGGACTGGCCCAGCAGCGGCTGATGGTGGTGGGCACCACGATCAACGACTTCTTCGGCGCCGTGACGATTGTTAACCCGGGTGGCTCCTACACGCTGGCCACCGAGCACAGCCCGCTTCCGCTCGCGCTGCACAACGGGCTGGCCGTGCCGATTCAGGTGCGGCTGCAGGTCAACGCCCCACCCGGAATGACGGTCAGCGATGTCGGCCAGATCGAGCTGCCGCCGGGCTACCTGCCGTTGCGGGTGCCCATCGAAGTCAACTTCACTCAGCGGGTCGCCATCGACGTCGGGCTGCGCACCCCGGACGGCACGGCGCTGGGTGAGCCGGTCCGGTTGTCGGTGCATTCCAACGCCTACGGCAAGGTGCTGTTCGCGATCACCCTGGCCGCGGCGGCGGTGCTGGTCACGCTGGCCGGACGGCGGCTTTGGCACCGGTTCCGCGGCCAGCCGGACCGCGCCGACCTGGATCGCCCCGACCCGCCGCCGTCCAGCGGGACCGTCCGGTCCATCGAAGCACGCCCGGCCATCGAGGATCGGGTCCACGAAGAGCATCGCGTATGACCCCGGCACCCCGGCGGGTGCAGGCATCGCCGGGCTCACCGCCCAGCGCAGGATGGACACCCCATCCATCGCTGTCGCGACCACCACAAGCGGCACCGCAACCGACGGTGCAACCGCCGGCGCAACGGCGGCCGCGGCAAGCAGAGCTATCCGACGCCGCGCTGGTGTCGCGGTCCTGGGGCATGGCGTTTGCGACCCTGATCAGCCGGCTCACCGGCTTCGCGCGGATCGTGCTGTTGGCCGCGATCCTGGGTGCGGCACTATCGAGTTCGTTCTCGGTGGCCAACCAGCTGCCGAACATGATCGCGGCGCTCGTCTTGGAGGCGACCTTCACCGCCATCTTCGTGCCGGTGTTGGCCCGCGCCGAGCAGGACGACCCCGACGGCGGGGCGGGCTTCGTGCGCCGGTTGGTCACCCTGGCCACCACCCTGCTGATTCTGGCGACGGCGGTGTCGGTGCTGGCGGCCCCGCTGCTGGTGCGGCTGATGTTAGGCCGCAACCCCGCGGTCAGTGAGCCGCTGACCACCGCGTTCGCCTACCTACTGCTCCCGCAGGTGCTGCTGTACGGTCTGTCCTCGGTATTCATGGCAATCCTGAACACCCGCAACGTGTTCGGGCCACCGGCCTGGGCGCCCGTGGTCAACAACATCGTCGCGATCGCCACCCTGGGCGTGTACCTGGCGGTGCCCGGGGAACTGTCGGTCGACCCCGTCGAAATGGGCAACACCAAACTGCTGGTGCTCGGCATCGGCACCAGCCTCGGGGTGCTCGCGCAGGTCTCGGTGCTCTTGGCGGCGATCGGCCGCCAGCACATCAGCCTGCGCCCACTGTGGGGACTCGACGACCGTCTCAAACGCTTCGGCACGATGGCCGCCGCGATGGTCCTGTACGTCGTCATCAGTCAGCTCGGCTACGTGGTCGGCAACCAGATTGCCAGCACGTCCGCGGCCTCCGGCCCGGCGATCTACAACTACACCTGGCTGGTGCTGATGCTGCCGTTCGGCATGATCGGCGTGACGGTGCTGACCGTGGTCATGCCACGGTTGAGCCGCAACGCTGCCGCCGACGACATTCCCGCGGTGCTGGCCGACTTGTCGCTGGCCACCCGGCTCACCATGATCACTCTCATTCCGACCGTGGCGTTCATGACCGTCGGCGGCCCGGCGATGGGCAGCGCGCTGTTCGCATACGGCCACTTCGGCCAGGTCGACGCCGGCTACCTTGGCGCGGCGATCGCGCTGTCGGCGTTCACCTTGATCCCCTATGCGCTGGTCCTGCTGCAATTGCGGGTGTTCTACGCCCGCGAGCAACCGTGGACACCGATCGTGATCATCATCGTGATCACGTCGGTCAAGATCGCCGGCTCGCTGCTGGCCCCCCGCGTCACCGGCAACAAAGATCTCGTCGCCGGCTACCTCGGGATGGCCAACGGGTTGGGTTTCGTGGCCGGCGCGGTCGTCGGCCATTTCCTGCTGCGACGCAACCTGCGCCCCAAGGGCGGTGGGCTGATCGGCCTTAGCGAAGTGCGCACCATCCTGGTGACCATCTCGGCGTCGCTGCTGGCCGGGCTGATCGCCCATGTCGCCGACCGGCTGCTGGGGCTGGACGGGTTGACCGCCTACGGCGGCATGGGTTCGCTGCTGCGCCTGCTCGCACTCGCGATCATCATGGTGCCGATCCTGGTCGCGGTGCTGCTCGGGGCGCGGGTGCCCGAAGCGCACGCCGCGCTGGCCGCCATCCGGCGCCGAGCGGGACGTGCGCAGGTACAGCCTCCTGCGAGCTCCGGTCCGGGGACCAGCGCAGTGTCGTCTGCACGTCCCCCGGTCACGTACCCTGAGCAAAGAAATTTGTCCCTGCCGGGGGAAAATGCGGTC
>JAVROZ010000303.1:0-2606 GCA_032162485.1 Mycobacterium sp. | reverse complement strand
CGAGGCCGACGGTCGCCGGCCCAGGATTCTCATCGCCAAGATGGGTCAGGACGGCCACGACCGGGGGCAGAAGGTGATCGCCACCGCGTTCGCCGACATCGGGTTCGACGTCGACGTCGGGTCCTTGTTCTCCACGCCCGAAGAGGTGGCTCGGCAGGCCGCCGACAACGACGTGCACGTCGTCGGGGTGTCCTCGTTGGCCGCAGGTCATTTGACGCTGGTGCCGGCGTTGCGTGACGCGCTGGCCGAGGTGGGCCGCTCCGACATCATGGTCGTGGTGGGCGGCGTGATCCCGCCGGGGGACTTCGACGAGCTGTACGAGGCCGGGGCCGCCGCCATCTTTCCGCCGGGGACCGTAATCGCCGACGCCGCAATCGGTTTGCTGAACAAGCTTGCCGAGCGACTGGGTTACACGCTGGACTAGTGGCCGGCCATCCTGTGCCCGTTAACTCCATCGAGGATCTCGCAAAAGCCATCCGCAGCGGCGACCGGGCAGCGTTGCCGCGGGCCATCACGATGCTGGAATCCACCCGCGCCGACCATCGCGAGCAGGCGCAGCAGTTACTGCTGGACCTGTTACCAGACGCCGGCAACGCCCACCGGGTGGGTATCACCGGGGTGCCGGGGGTGGGCAAGTCCACCAGCATCGAGGCACTGGGGATGCAGCTGATCGACCAGGGCCACAAGGTGGCGGTGCTGGCGGTCGATCCGTCGTCCACTCGCACCGGCGGCTCCATTCTGGGCGACAAGACCCGGATGGCGCGCCTCGCAGTGCACCCGGATGCCTATATTCGGCCCTCCCCGACGTCGGGAACCCTGGGCGGGGTAGCAAAGGCCACCAGAGAGACCGTTGTCCTGTTGGAAGCCGCCGGATTTGACGTGATCCTGATCGAGACCGTCGGCGTCGGGCAGTCCGAGGTCGCGGTGGCCAACATGGTCGACACCTTCATTCTGTTGACCCTGGCGCGCAGCGGGGATCAGTTGCAGGGCATTAAGAAGGGTGTGTTGGAGCTCGCCGATATCGTGGTGGTCAATAAGGCCGACGGGGCGCACCTCAAGGATGCGCGGATGGCCGCCCGCGAATTGTCCGGGGCGATCAGGCTGATTCATCCTCGTGAAACACTATGGCGCCCACCGGTATTGACGATGAGTGCGGTGGAGGGCACGGGCCTGTCCGAACTGTGGGAAACCGTCGAGAAGCACCGCGAAGTGCTCACCGAGGCTGGACAGTTCGAGGCGCGTCGGCGTGATCAGCAAGTCGACTGGACTTGGCAGATGGTCCGCGACACGGTGCTGGACCGGGTGTTGTCCAATCCCGAGGTGCGCAAGGTCCGCCGGGATTTGGAACGGCAGGTCCGCGACGGCGAGCTGACCCCCGCGCTGGCCGCTCAGCAAATACTCGGGATCGTGTCGTCCTAACGGTTTGGTAAATAATTTCCGGGTTCGTTAGTTGGGCTCCGTGAACTCGAAGTAAATTTAAAATTGTGACGGTAGACATCGGAGTCGCTCGCCGCGCTGTCCCTTCCCACGGTGCCCCAGACGCAGGGCATGGTGTGTTCGGCGCCGCGGACTCCCACTTTGGATGCGTCGTTCGTGCTTTCTCCTCCATGTTCCCCGGCAAACGCTTCGGCGGCGGGGCGCTGTCGGTCTACCTCCACGGAGAACCGGTGGTGGACGTGTGGAAAGGTTGGGCTGACCGGGACGGCGAGGTGCCGTGGTCCGAAGACACCGCCCCGATGGTGTTTTCGGCGACCAAGGGCATGGCTTCCACGGTGATCCATCGGCTGGCCGATCGCGGCTTGATCGACTACGAGGCGCCGGTTGCCGAGTACTGGCCCGCTTTCGGGGCCAATGGCAAGGCGAACATGACGGTTCGCGAAGTAATGAAGCACACCGCCGGTTTGTCGGGTCTGCGTGGGGCCACCCAGGAGGAACTGCTCGACCACGTCCTGATGGAGGAACGCCTGGCGGCGGCGTCTCCGGGACGGCTGCTGGGCCAACCGGCCTATCACGCGCTGACGTACGGCTGGTTGATGTCCGGGCTGGCCCGAGCGGTCACGGGCAAGGACATGCGGGTGTTGTTCCGAGAGGAACTGGCCGAGCCGCTGGGTACCGACGGTATCCACCTGGGTCGCCCGCCTGCGGATTCCCCGACCCGAGCAGCCGAAATCATCATGCCGCAAAACATGGCCGCTAACCGGATCATCGCCGGGACGGTGCAGAAACTGGCCAACCAGTTCTCCGGTGGTTACCGGTCGATGTACTTCCCGGGCGTGATCGCGGCGGTGCAGGGCAACATGGCGATGTTGGACGCCGAGATTCCCGCCGCCAACGGGGTCGTGACGGCACGAGCCTTGGCGCGGATGTACGGCGCGATCGCCAACGACGGCGAGGTCGACGGCACCAGGTTCTTGTCGCGACGGCTGGTCGCCGGTTTGGCCGGTGAGCGAGTCATCCAACGGGACCGGAACATCTTCGTGCCGATGGGTTTCCACTTGGGCTACCACAGTCTGCCGTTCGGCAACGTGATGCCAGGATTTGGTCACGTGGGGCTGGGCGGCTCGGTCGGCTGGAGCGACCCGGAATCCGGACTCGCGATCGCCGTA
>JAVROZ010000302.1:0-2676 GCA_032162485.1 Mycobacterium sp. | reverse complement strand
GTACCCTGAGCAAAGAAATTTGTCCCTGCCGGGGGAAAATGCGGTCGAACAGCCGATCCGGCCCAAACCCCCGGTAACCAGGCCCGGGATAGCGAAAGGACCGGAGGTGACCGACCGCACACCGGATAGCGCCTCGCTCAGTGCCTCGCCCAATCCAAATGCGGGCGACAACCCGCCAGTCACGCGCGCCGACGACTTCCAGCCCGACATCCCGGACGACCGCGGCCGCGGGCCAGGGCCGGCGTCGGCACCGCGCGACCAGTTGAACGGCGACCTCGCGCCCGACCCGCGCGGGCCGACTCCGTTCGATGCTCCGCGCGAACGCGGGCCCGAGCCGACGTCAGACGGCCTGAACCTGGTGCCCGGCGCTCGCATCGCCAACGGCCGCTACCGCCTGCTCATCTCCCATGGCGGCATCCCGCCCCTGCACTTCTGGCAGGCGATGGACACCGCGCTGGACCGGCAGGTGGCGCTCACCTTCGTCGACCCTGAAGGCGCCCTGCCCGACGAGGTTCTGCAGGAGATTCTGTCCCGCACCCTGCGCCTGAGCCGGATCGACAAGCCCGGCATCGCCCGGGTGCTGGACGTCGTGCATACCGCGTCCGGTGGCCTGGTGGTTGCGGAGTGGGTCCGCGGCGGCTCGTTGCAGGAAGTCGCCGACACCTCACCGTCGCCGGTGGGAGCCATCCGGGCCATGCAGTCGTTGGCCGCGGCCGCCGACGCCGCCCACCGGGCGGGCGTCGCGCTGTCGATCGACCACCCCAACCGGGTGCGCGTCAGCATCGACGGCGACGTGGTGCTGGCCTATCCGGCGACCATGCCTGATGCCAACCCGGAGGACGACATCCGCGGGATCGGCGCCTCCCTGTACGCCATGCTGGTCAACCGGTGGCCACTGCCGGAAACGGGTGTGCGCAGCGGCTTGGCGCCCGCGGAGCGCGACGCGAATGGTCTGCCGCTGGAACCGACCGTCGTCGACCGTGACATCCCGTTCCAGATTTCCGCAGTGGCGGTCCGCTCGGTCCAGGAGGACGGCGGAATACGAAGTGCCTCAACGCTTTTGAATTTGCTCCAGCAGGCCACCGCGGTGGCCGACCGCACCGAGGTGCTGGGTCCGATCGCCGAGCCGCCAGCGCCGGCCGCGCCGCGCCGCGCGGCCGCGCGCGACGGCCAGATTTACTCCCGCCGTCGCCGCAACATTTTGATCGGCGTCGGTGCGGCCGCCGCCGTCTTGCTGATTGCGCTGCTTGTCCTCGCCTCCGTGGTCAGCCGGATCTTCGGCGATGTCGGCAGCGGCCTTAACAGAGACCAGCTCGGCCTCAACAACCCCACGTCGTCCTCGGCCGCCTCGGAGTCACCCGGCAGTTCGGCGCCGGCGGGCAGCACTGTCAAACCCACCCGGGTGACGGTCTTTTCCCCCGGGGGCGACGCCGACAACCCGGGCGAGGCCGCACAGGCGATCGACGGCAACCCCGGCACCGTGTGGCATACCGACACCTACTCCGACGCGGTGCCGTTCCCGGGCTTCAAGAGCGGTGTCGGATTGCTGTTGCAGCTGCCCAAGCCGACAACCGTTGGGGCCGTTACCCTCAACGTCTCCAGCACCGGCACCAAGGTGGAGATCCGCGCGTCCAACACGCCCAACCCGTCCCGGCTGGAAGACACCACGGTGCTGGCCCCGGCCACCGCGCTCAAGCCCGGTCCCAACACGATTGCGGTTAAGGCGGCCTCGCCGACGTCGAACCTGCTGGTGTGGATCTCCACGCTGGGCACCACCGACGGAAAGAGTGAAGCCGACATCTCCGAGATCACGATCCAAGCCGCCTCCTGACCGCGACCGCCCGGGTGAAGTGCCGGGCGCGCCCCGATTGGTTACCGTCCGGCGGTGGCGTTCTGGGGAACAAACCGGCGGCGATCCAGCGACGCCGATCTGCTGGCCGCACACGTCGCCGGCGACCGCCACGCCTTCGCCGAACTGTTGCGGCGCCATCACCGGCAGCTCTACCGGCTTGCCCGGCTGACCAGCCTGTCCCGCGAAGACGCCGACGACGCGTTCCAGGATGCGATGCTGTCCGCGCACCGCTGCGCCGGCTCATTCCGGTATGACGCCGCGGTCAGCACCTGGCTGCACCGCATCGTCCTCAACGCCTGCCTGAATCGGCTGCGCCGCGCGAAATCTCGACCGAGCGCCCCACTGCTGCACGACTACCCCGTCCCCGATCGGACGGCCCGGGTCGAGACGGCGATCATGGTGCAGCGCGCACTGATGCGTCTTCCCGTCGAGCAACGAGCGGCCGTCGTCGCCGTTGACATGCAGGGCTATTCGATCGCCGAGACCGCGGGACTGCTGGGGGTGGCGGAAGGCACGATCAAGAGCCGGTGTGCCCGCGCACGGGCTCGCCTGGCAGAACTGCTGGGCTACCTGGACGCCGGCGCAGGCGTGTTTGAAGCGACTTGAAGCCGGGGTCACAGCACGGTCGCAACCGCGCATGGCGGACACTGGGGCGGATGAGCGCAGCCGAGGACGACGCGGATCCGCCGCTGACGGTCGACCTGCTGGCGGATCTGGAGGCGGGCCTGCTCGACAGCGACACCGCCGCTCGGGTCCGCAACCGGGTGCGCGACGATCCGCAGGCAGCCGCGAGGCTTCAGGCGCTGCAGCAGGTGCGCCGCGAC
>JAVROZ010000301.1:0-5702 GCA_032162485.1 Mycobacterium sp. | reverse complement strand
CGCGCGAATGGCCGGTCATGACGTCGCCGTCGAACAGGACGTCAAAGGCCAGGTTGAGCCGCATCGGTTTGCTCACGGACTGACGCCAGGTCAACCGCGTGCCGGCAGCCGCGTCGACAGTCGCAATATCTTGCAAGGCAACCGTTTCATCTTTGTACGTCGCGGTACCCACGAGGCCCGCAGGGCCCTGGGCGAAAGCATATTGCACCGCTAGCGTGCCGATCGGGGTCTTTATCGCCACGTCCCAGTTGCCGTCGATGGTCACCTATACCTCCACTGGTTTTCGGCCGGCGTTGCGCCACACGGTGCCCCGGCGTTCGTACTCGAAAAGCTCTTCGACGGCGTGGGCAATCCGAGGGCCGTACCACCGATCCAGCAGGTGCAGGCCCAAGTCGAGCCCGGATGTCACGCCACCCGCGGTGACGAGGTCGCCGTCGTCCACCACCCGGGCCGCCACTGCGTGTACACCGGCGGCGTCCAACAGGTCCAGGCCCAAGCGATGGGTCACCGCATGGCGTCCCTCGATCAGGCCGGCCATCGCCAGGATTACGGACCCACCGCACACGGCTGTGACCGTTACATTCGGATTGTCAAATGCCTTCTGCAACAACGGCGGTAAGTCGGTTTGGGCGGCTCGGGCCAGCAGCACGGGAATGGTCTCGACGCCATCGTCGGGGTCACCTGCGACGGGACCGCTGGCGCCGGGTACCAGCACGCATCCACTCTTGGCCGGATCAAGAGAGGCAACCGCAGTCAGTGTCAGGCCGCGAGTCCCGCTGGTCACGTTGCGTGGCCCCTCGGCGGACACGAGCGTTACGTCCAGTTCGCCACCAACATATTCGCTGCCCGCGGCCAGCACCTCAAACGGTGCGACGACGTCGAACGGGTCGAACCCGTCGTAGAGCACTATTTGCGCATGCATTCCGTAGATGCTTGCCGGTGGGCCAACGGCAGACCAGTGGCCGGATGGCCATGATGCACCGGTATATTGCCATCCTGTGCACTCGATAGCCGTTCTCGCCGAGCCGGACGTCATCGCCTTCGATCTGGCTATCGCTGTGGAGACGTTCGGTCGCGTTCGGCTGGCCTCCGGCGAACCGGGGTATCGAGTCCGGGTGTGCGGCTGCGAACCCGTCGTCGCGGCCGGACCGATCGGCATCACCACCGAATGCGACTTGAACGAGCTCGCCAGTGCCAACACCATCATTGTGCCCGGACGCAACGACGTCACCACGGGAGTTCGTGACGACGTCGTCGTCGCGTTGAAAGCCGCGCACAGCAACGGTATTCGAATCGCCTCCATCTGTACCGGAGCGTTCACCCTGGCCGCCGCCGGAATTCTGGACGGCAAACGGGCTACCACCCACTGGCTGGCGGCCGAGGCGTTCGCCGCCGCCTATCCCGGCGTCCGACTCGACGCCGATGCGCTTTACGTCGATGAAGGCCAGCTCCTGACCTCTGCCGGCGCGTCCGCCGGGCTGGACTTGTGCCTGCACATGGTTGCCCGTGACTACGGTTCAGCCGTCGCCGCCGACGCCGCGCGGATGGCCGTCACGCCGCTGCACCGCACCGGGGGCCAGGCGCAGTTCATCGTCCGCCGCCGCCGAGAGGCCACTACGGAACTCGACGGTGTGCTGGCCTGGATCGAGAACAACGCGCAGTTGCCGTTGACGCTTGACGAACTTGCGCGCCACGCGTCCACCAGCGTGCGGACGCTGAATCGCAGTTTCAAGCGTGAGACCGGGCAAACACCAATGCAGTGGGTCAACGGCGTCCGGATCCGCCATGCCCAGGAACTACTCGAGGCGACCGACGATGGCATCGAAAGTATCTCGCGCCGCGTCGGTTTCACATCGGCGACTAATTTTCGGGAGCAGTTCCGTCGGCTGGCCGGAGTGTCACCGCAGAACTACCGCAGCACTTTTCGCGAAAAGTCCGCCGACTCTTAGCCGCCGGTATTCGTCAGCTTAAGAAGTCCCTTGTCACGCACTGCGGCCATTGACAATGTGCGGTAACCGAACTCGTCGAATAGCACGGTGAGCCGCTCGCGGTCTCCGCCAATGACCATTCCCGGACCCCACTCGGAATGCCGCACGGGAGTGCCGACACGCACGGCTGGGTCCTCGATGCACACCTCGGTCGCTAGGCATCGGTCGCAGTTGCCGCACGGATCGTCCCGGTATTCACCGAAGTAGGCAAGCAGGGAAACTCTTCGACACGAATAGGTTTCGGCATAGCCGCGTATCATCTCGACCCGGCTGAGATCAACCCGTTCGCGGAGTTCGACCAATTTCATGGCTTGCCTCACCGCGGCATCGGATGAGGTGGTGGTGCGCAGCAGCCCGTTACGCGTGGATTGGACCAATCCCGACTCCTCAAGCAGATTGACGGCGTTGGTCAGCTTGCGCCCCCGCGTTGCCAGTTCGGTGCGCACGTCTTTCAGCTTCTTCGGCGTCGCCGTATCCAGCACGCCGAAAAGCGCCTCGAGCAGCTGTTCATCGGGCCGAGCGGAGGTGAAAAACCTTGCCAGGCCAAGGTCCTCGGCCCGGTAGAACAATAACGCGAGGGCATCGCCTCCGTCTCGGCCGGCCCGCACAGGACGGCGTGCATCGCTTCACGCTGATCGTCGGTCAGCCGTTCCCAGCCGAAGTGACTGCGGGCAACCGCATCGAGGTCACCGATGTCGGAGGTCGCTCGTTTCATCGCGGTCAACTACCCGGCGACGAGACCACCAAACACCAAGCGCGATAGAAAGTTTCAGCGCCGGGGATCGGGGACGCCGTGAATAGGTGGAGTGCTGTTCCCGGTATTCCACCAGACCTCGGGCTGTTTGGAAGCCCAGCCGCTGACGGCTTCCAATTCGGCGGCCAGCGAGATCAGCATGCCTTCGCTGTTGGCCGGTCCCATGAGCTGTACGCCGATGGGCAGCCCGTCGGAGGTGAAGCCGGCCGGCACGTTGATGGCCGGCCAACCCAGCACATTCCACGGCCAGGCATAGGGGCACGCAGCGATGATGGCGCGGTCGGTGGCCATGGCGCTCATCCGGTCGAAGGCGCGCACCTGCGGAGGTGGCTGCGCGGTGGTCGGCGCCAGCACTATGTCGACGATGTTGAAGATTGAGCCAACCCGGCGCTGGTCGGCGATCTCGTGGCTACGGGCGCTGCGCAAGGTCGCCTGCGACAGCATGTGGCCCGTGCGCATATTCGACAGCGTGCGGGGGTCCCAGTCCACCCCGTCCAGTCGGTCCTCCCAAGCCCACAGGCCCGACGTGGACCGGGCAAGAAAGTCCCAGGACAGTCGCAGGCCGTAGTCCGGGTTGCCCTTCACGATCGTGTGGCCGAGCAACTCGAGTTGTTCGCCGACCTTTTGAATCGCCGCCAAAATCTCGGGATGCAACTTGGCCCGGAAGAAGGTGTAGGGGAACCCGGTGGAAAGCGCGATCTTCAGCGGGCCAGGCGCAATGCCGACGTAGTCGGATGCCGTCAACGGGGGAGGCTTGTGCAGGTCGCCTTCGACGTTGCCGGACGCCGCATCCAGCACCAGGGCCGCGTCGGCCACGGTGCGGGCCAGCACGCCGTTGACTGTGATGCCGTTGAACGACTCCGGCAACGGCCAGGTGGAGATGCGTCCGCGCTGCGGCTTGATGCCCACCAGGTGTGTCCAGGCCGCCGGGATACGGATGCTGCCGGCACCGTCGGAGCCGATGGCGGCGGTCACCAGACCCGCGGCCACCGCGGCGGCGCTGCCGCCGGAGGAGCCACCCGGCGTGTGTCGGCGTGACCAGGGGTTTCGGGTATGTCCGAATCCCGGCCCGCTGGTAAACGGCCATTGGCCCAGCTCGCAGGTGTTCGTTTTGCCAACGATCACCGCTCCGGCGGCCTTGAGACGACGCACCACCTCGGAATCGTGGGTGGCAGGCCGGACGTACCCGTCGGTGCCGAACGCGGTGGGCACCCCAGCAACGTCGACGTCGTCTTTGACCGCGATCGGGATGCCCAGCAGCGGCGCGGTGTCGCCGGCCGCGCGCCGCCGGTCGGCCGCCGCAGCGTCGGCCAAGGCCGACTCGGTGAGGACCACCCGGAAGGCGTTCAAGGTGGACTGGCTCATATCGATGGCGTGTAGTGACCGGCGGACCAATTCAGCGGAGGTGACCCGGCGGGTGGCCAGCTGATAGAGCAGGTCGGTTAACGTGGGCAAGCGCCGCTTACCGGAGCCGGAATCGACCCCAGAACCGGACCCAAAAGCGTCAACCACGGGGTACGAGACTATCGGCGCGGATACGCGCGATGTCGCGGTGGGGTGGGAAACTGTTGTGATGCGGCTGTATCGAGACCGAGCTGTTGTGCTGCGTCAGCACAAGCTTGGCGAAGCCGACCGAATCGTCACCTTGCTGACCCGTGATCACGGGCTGGTCCGCGCGGTGGCCAAAGGGGTGCGGCGTACCCGCAGCAAATTCGGCGCGCGACTGGAGCCGTTCGCGCACATCGATGCGCAACTGCACCCCGGCCGCAACCTCGACATCGTTACCCAGGTCGTCTCGATCGACGCGTTCGCCACCGACATTGTCAGCGACTACGGCCGCTATACGTGCGCTTGCGCGATGCTGGAAACCGCCGAACGTCTAGCCGGCGAGGAGCGTGCCCCCGCACCGGCCCTGCACCGGCTCACGGTGAGTGCGCTGCGGGCGGTGGCGGACGGGCACCGGCCCCGCGATCTGTTACTGGATGCCTATCTATTGCGCGCCATGGCCACCGCCGGATGGGCGCCGGCACTGACCGAGTGCGCCCGTTGCGCCGCGCCCGGACCGCATCGCGCGTTCCACATCGCCGTCGGGGGCAGCGTCTGCGCGCACTGCCGTCCGGCCGGGGCCACCACGCCGCCGCTGGGTGTGGTGGACCTGATGTCCGCGTTGCACGACGGCGATTGGACGGCCGCCGAGCAGGCGCCGCCATCACATCGCAGCTACGCGAGCGGATTGGTGGCCGCACATCTGCAGTGGCATTTGGAGCGCCAGCTCAAGACGTTGCCTCTGGTGGAACGGGTTTACCGGGCAGATCGTTCGGTTGCCGAACGTCGCGCTGGACTGATCGGGCAGGATAGGTGAGTGTGGCTAACCGGGCAGAGCGAAAGCTGAAGTCCACCGACTTCCCGCAACTGCCACCGGCGCCCGATGACTATCCGACCTTCCCCGATACCTCGACGTGGCCAGTTGTCTTCCCGGACCTGCCGCCGTCACCCGACGGTGGACCGCGCCGGCCTCCGCAACACATTTCGAAGGCGGTTGCGCCGCGAATTCCGGCCGACCAGTTGCCCAATCACGTCGCCATCGTGATGGACGGAAATGGCCGCTGGGCCACTCAACGTGGGCTACGCCGCACCGACGGCCACAAGATGGGCGAGGCGGTGGTGATCGACATCGCTTGCGGTGCAGTAGAACTCGGGATCAAGTGGCTCAGTCTCTACGCTTTCTCCACCGAAAACTGGAAGCGATCTGCCGAGGAGGTCCGCTTCCTGATGGGGTTCAACCGCGACGTGGTGCGACGACGCCGGGTGATCCTCAACGAGATGGGAGTCCGAATCCGGTGGGTGGGCTCCGCGCCACGCCTGTGGCGCAGCGTCATCAACGAACTGGCGATCGCGGAGGAAGTGACAAAGAACAACGACGTCATCACCATCAACTACTGCGTCAACTACGGGGGCCG
>JAVROZ010000300.1:0-2681 GCA_032162485.1 Mycobacterium sp. | reverse complement strand
AGCACCGCCGTCACCGATCCGGAGTGCCCGCCCTCGTCGAGGCAAACCACATCCAGGCCCCACTCGTGCACAGCCGCCCTGGTCGCCGCTGCGTGGCGGGCGTGGCGTGCGAAGACTTGCAGCAGGCCCTCGTCATAGAGCATCGTCAGCGCCTCCCGCAGCCCATACAGCAAGTTGGTGACAGGTGTGTACGGAAAGAACCCGTGCCGATTGGCTGCCAGGATCGGCTGCCAGTCCCAATACGACTTAGGCAGACCGGCGCTGGTCGAGGCATCGAGTGCCTTTTCGCTGATGGCGTTGAAGCTCATCCCTGGCGGCAGCATCAGCCCCTTCTGCGATCCGGCGACCGTCACATCGACCCCCCACTCGTCATGCCGGTAGTCGATACAGCCGAGCGAGGAGACAGCGTCGACCAGTAGCAACGCCGGGTGCCCGACGCTGTCCATGGCTTGGCGGACTTCGGCGATCGGGCTGATCACGCCGGTGGAGGTCTCGTTGTGCACCACACACACCGCTTTGACGGCCCTCGCCGTGTCAGCGGCCAGTTTCTGCGCGACGACATCAGGGTCCACCCCGTGCCGCCAATCGCCGGGAACGAAGTCGACAGCCAGCCCGAGCTTGGCGGCCATCTCCCGCCACAACGTCGCGAAATGCCCAGTCTCGAAAGCTAATACGCTGTCGCCGGGGCTCAGCGTGTTCACCAGCGCCGCCTCCCAGCCGCCGGTTCCCGAGCCCGGGAAGACCACCACTGGGCCCTTGGTGGCGAACACCGGGCCAAGCAGCTGGAGAACCTCGAGGGCGAGGGCTTGGAACACCGGCCCCCGATGATCGATAGTCGGTGCCGCCATAGCACGCAGGACTCGGCCCGGGACGTTCGTGGGGCCGGGAATCTGCAGGAAGTGACGGCCGCTCAGATGGCTCACAACAAAACTCCTCGTTACACGCCCTCAGGGGACAGCACGTCGGGCTTCACACTCGCGGTAATTAGTGGCTCGATACGAGATTGATTGCCGCATCGTGTCTTTCAAGAATCGCGCATCAAAGAATCCGTGTCGTCACCGCTGGCGCCTATCCATTGACCCCTGCCAGCCGGAATCTTTGCCCTACCGGTAGCGGACCTCGATACGTCACTGAAAAGCCCGTAAATCGGGGCGACAGCGGTCGCGTTCCGAATGGAGGACGATCGATGACCCGAAAACAAAGCCGCGTGATGGCACCATGCCGCGGGTGCGCGTTGCGGCTAGACGTTCACGCTGCGCCGCCGCTGGATGTGTTGCAGCAGCTGCCGCGCGAGTTGCTCCTTGCCGAAGAACCGTGCGGTCTCAAGCGCGGACGGCGCGCCTGCCAGCGGTTCGGCATCCGCGCCCACCAGCAGTTCCATGATCGTGGTCTCGTTCTTGAAGACCGCGCCTGCCAACGGGGTCTGCCCTCGATTGTTGTGTCGATTAACGTCGGCCCCGCGCGCGATCAGTGCGGCGACGGTCGACTCGTGTCCGTAATAGGCCGCCAGCATCACGAGGGTGTCACCGTTGGTGTTGGTGAGGTTCACTGGCACGCCCGCGTCGAGGTAGTCGGCCAAGGTTGCAGCGTCCCCGCTGCGCGCCATATCGAATATTCGTGATGCCAGGTCCAGGACTTCGCTATCGAGCGTGCCGCCCGGTCTGTCAATGACGTGATCTGTCATATCAACTCCCTGCTGATCAGCTTCCAGCGACCATCGGACCTTCCCCCTTGCGGGGCGGGAAGGTTCGGCGACTCGGTCGCGGTTGGCGGTTAGAGCGCGCCGAGGGCCTCGCAGGCCTTGCGCACGCCTTCGCCGTAGGCGGGGTCGGCCTGGGTGCAGTTCTCGATGTGCTTCTCGACGGTCTGGTGCCGGGCGCCCTTAATGGCTCGCGCGGTGTTATCGAAGAGCCGCTGCTGCTCCTCTCCGGTCATAAGCCGGAACAGGTCGCCGGGCTGTTCGAAGTAGTTATCGTCGTCCTCGCGGAAGTCGAAGTGATCCGCGGTGGACCCGATCGACTCAGCGGGATCGGCGTAGGCGGGTTGCTCGGCCCAGCGGCCGAAGTTGTTCGGCTCGACACCCGCGACTCCACCCTGGTTGCCGTCGACGCGCATGGCCCCATCGCGGTGATAGGTGTTGACCACCTTGGCTGCACGTGGGTAGTTGACCGGGATCTGGTGGTGGTTGACGCCCACCCGGTAGCGGGCTGCGTCTCCGTAGGAGAAGAGCCGGCCCTGCAGCATCTTGTCCGGGCTAAACGAGATCCCCGGGATGAGGTTGGACGGAGTGAACGCGGCCTGCTCGACATCGGCGAAGTAGTTGTCCGGGTTGCGGTTGAGCTCGTATTCGCCGACCTCGATCAACGGGTAGTCCTTCTGACTCCACACCTTGGTCAGGTCGAAGGGGTGGAAGCGGTAGCTCGGGGCGTCGGCTTCGGGCATCAGCTGGATGTACACAGTCCATTTCGGGTAGTCGCCGCGTTCGATGGCCTCGAAGAGGTCGCGGCCGTGGGACTCGCGGTCGCGGCCGATCAGTTCCGTGGCTTCGGCGTCAGTGAGACACTCGATGCCCTGCTGGGTGCGGAAGTGGAACTTGACCCAGTGCCGCTGGCCTTCGGCGTTGATCAGGCTGTAGGCGTGTGAGCCGTAGCCGTGCATGTGCCGGAATGACTTCGGGATGC
>JAVROZ010000299.1:0-6961 GCA_032162485.1 Mycobacterium sp. | reverse complement strand
GCGGCCATAGCGCGGCTGCCCGTCGTCCCGTCCATGCTGGAATGGCTGCATGTTGCGCGCACATCGGTGGTGATGGACACCACCAAAGCGCAGCGCGATCTCGGCTGGCAACCGACGCACTCGTCGGCCGAAACCCTGGCGGCATTGGCCGCCGCGCTGTGACGCTGGTCGGCCCGCGCCGCGCCGCCAATTATCGAGGTACTTTGAGGCCGTGAAGTCCCAACGCTCCCCGGGGTCTCGCGACATCCCCGTCGGGTATGACGAGCAAGCGGCGACGGTCGCGCCCCCCAGTGGTCGCGTGGAGTCCGCTTCCTAGTGAGGCGCGTAACGGCGCGTCGACGGGTCAAGCATCTCGCCGCCGACCAAGCGATCACCCGACCGGAAACCCTGGCCGTCGAGGAACCGCTGGAGATCCGCGTCAACGGGGCTCCAGTCACCGTAACAATGCGCACACCCGGATCGGATATTGAACTGGCGCAAGGGTTTCTGCTCACCGAAGGGATTGTCGCGGGTCGCGACGACGTGCAGACCATCCGCTACTGCGACGGTCGCGGTCCCGACGGCACCAACACCTACAACGTCCTTGACGTGACACTGGCCCCTGGTGTCAAGATGCCAGACCTGGATGTCACCCGCAATTTCTACACCACGTCCTCGTGCGGGGTGTGCGGCAAGGCTTCGCTGGAAGCGGTCCGGTTGATCAGCCGCTTCTCGCCCGGCGACGATCCCGCGACGGTGGCCGCCACCACGTTGAAGGCGATGCCGGACCAATTGCGAGGCGCGCAAAAGGTATTTGCGAGCACCGGTGGGCTGCACGCTGCGGCGTTGTTCGCCTTGGACGGCACCATGTTCGTGGTGCGGGAGGACATCGGGCGGCACAACGCTGTGGACAAGGTCATCGGCTGGGCGCTGGAACACGGCCGGATTCCCATGGGCGCCTCGGTGTTGTTGGTCAGTGGGCGGGCATCTTTCGAGTTGACACAGAAGGCGCTGATGGCCGGAATTCCGATCCTGGCTGCCGTTTCCGCGCCGTCGTCGTTGGCGGTTTCGCTGGCTGAGGAGTCCGGGATCACGCTGGTGGCGTTTCTGCGCGAGGACTCAATGAACGTTTACACCAGGGCGGACCGCATCAGCTAGTTGCTTGCCCCGACTCAGGTTGGGATTCCCATCGCGCGGGTAGCCGGTGGTATCGCTTCACACAGCTGAGGAGACGGCCATGATGCACGAACTGGTTTTAGCCGCACAAAGTAATCCCGAAGCAGCCGGTTTCATTCTGCGCGGAATCAAAGGGATCTTCGTCGCGATAGGAAGCGTCATCGCGGCCGTCATTTGCGCCGTCGTCGCCTCGATGAAGGGACGCAGCGCCATCATCTGGGGCCTCCTAGGCCTGTTCTTCAGCATCCTGACGCTGATTGTCGTGATAGTCATTCCCAGCAAGAAGACCTAATTCGCCACCCGTAACAGCCACGTCGGCTCCGGGCTGTGCATGGATGCCCGACTGGGGATAACCCATTGCCACGCCGACCTCTGCGCGCCTTCCTTTGCCAACCTTGTCGGGCCCGGCGTGCAGCTTGACCTTCATGACGACCCAAAAGACGCTGACTCGGATTGAGTTGGGGGCCCTCGGCGAGCAGCTCGCCGTGGACCATCTGACCGGCCTCGGATTACAGGTCCTGCACCGCAACTGGCGCTGTCGCTACGGCGAACTCGATGTGATCGCCTGCGATGCTGTGGCTCACACGGTGGTGTTCGTCGAGGTCAAGACCCGCACCGGGGACGGCTACGGCGGATTGGCTCAGGCGGTGACCGAACTGAAGGTGCGCCGGCTGCGCCGCTTGGCGGGGCTGTGGTTGGCCAGCCAGGACGAATGGTGGGCGGCGGTGCGCATAGATGTCATCGGCGTGCGAGTCGGTCGGCGCCGTGTTCCTGAGCTCACCCATCTCGAGGGTGTCGGCTGATGGCACTGGGACATGCGTTTTCCGTGGCGGTGCGTGGCCTGGACGGGGAGATCGTGGAAATCGAGGCAGACATCACCTCGGGACTGCCCGGTGTGCATCTTGTCGGCCTGCCCGATGCGGCGCTGCAGGAGTCCCGCGACCGGGTGCGGGCGGCTGTCGCCAATTGCGGCAACACCTGGCCGATGGCCAGGCTGACGCTTGCGCTTTCGCCCGCGACGCTGCCGAAGATGGGTTCGGTGTATGACCTGGCGCTGGCCGCCTCGGTGCTGTCGGCGCAGCGGAAGAAGCCGTGGCACCGGCTGGAAAAGACGGTGCTGCTGGGTGAGTTGTCGCTCGATGGCCGGGTCAGGTCGGTGCGTGGGGTGCTGCCCGCGGTGCTGGCCGCCAAGCGTGACGGCTGGCCGGCCGTCATCGTTCCGGCCGCCAACTTGGCCGAGGCCAGCCTGGTCGATGGCATCGACGTCTGGGGCGTGCGCACTCTGCGGCAGCTGCAGAGCTGGCTGAACGAAGCGGCGGGGCTGGATCACGCTGTCCCGGCCGCGGCGGCCGTCGACGAACCGTCGGTGGACTTGGCCGAGGTCGTGGGGCAGTCACAGGCGCGGTTCGCGGTGGAGGTGGCCGCGGCCGGGGCGCACCACCTCATGTTGACGGGTCCGCCGGGCGTGGGTAAAACGATGCTGGCGCAACGACTTCCAGGACTGCTACCGCCGCTATCCCACAGCGAATCGCTGGAAGTCACGGCCATTCACTCGGTAGCGGGGCTGTTGTCCGGCGATACGCCGCTGATTACCAGGCCACCGTTCGTCGCGCCACATCACAGTTCAACCGTTGCGTCACTCGTCGGTGGCGGTACCGGAATGGCGCGTCCGGGCGCGGTCAGTCGGGCGCACCGCGGGGTGTTGTTTCTCGACGAATGCGCCGAAATCGGCGTCCGAGCCCTGGAAGCATTGCGTACACCGTTGGAGGACGGCGAAATTCGCCTCGCTCGTCGCGACGGCGTGGCCTGCTACCCGGCACGATTCCAGCTCGTGCTGGCGGCCAACCTTTGCCCATGCGCACCCGCCAACCCGCAGGACTGTATCTGTGCGGCGGTGGTCAAACGCCGTTATCTAGGCAAGCTTTCGGGGCCGCTGCTGGACCGGGTGGACCTGCGGGTGCAGATGAATCCTGTGCGGGCAAATGCGTTTTCGGTCGCAGACGTCGAATCGACGGCGCAGGTGCGCCATCGGGTGACGACGGCGCGGACCGCGGCGGCGCAACGGTGGCGACCCTATGGGTTTCTGACCAATGCCGAAGTAAGCGGGTCGTTGCTGCGCCGGAAGTTTCGGCCGAGCAGCACTGCGATGAAACCGCTGCGGACCGCGCTGGACCGTGGACTGCTCAGCATCCGCGGTGTGGACCGCACGCTGCGGGTCGCGTGGAGCCTGGCCGACCTGGCCGGGCGCACCTCGCCGGAATTGGCCGAGGTCGCCGCCGCGTTGAGCTTTCGGCAGCCGGGAGCGCAGCGATGAGCGGGGGAGACGGTTCGACGTTGCGGGCGTGGGCTTACCTGGCCCGGGTAGCGGAGCCGCCCTGTGCAGAGCTGGCCGCGCTGGTGACCCGCGTGGGACCGCAGGAGGCGGCCGACCGGGTCCGACGCGGCCTGGTCGACGACGGCCTGTTGCGACTCACCGAGTCGAGGCGCGAAGTCGACTGTGCTGCAGCGGATATCGAACTCATCGCCCGACGCGGCGGCCGCCTGATCACGCCCGAGGATGACGAGTGGCCGGTGCTAGCGTTCGCCGCATTCGACGGCGATGGCGTCCGGCCGCGTAATGGAGTGCGGCTGCTGGCCCCAATGGTGTTGTGGGCGATGGGTCCCGCGCGTCTCGACGAGGTGGCCACGCGGGCCTGCGCTCTCGTCGGTACCAGGGCTTCGACGGCATACGGCGACCATGTGACCGATGAGCTGGCGACCTGCCTGGTCGAACGCGATGTCGCGGTGGTGTCGGGCGGCGCCTACGGGATCGACGGTGCGGCGCATCGGGCCGCGCTCGCCGCCGACGGGATCACGGTGGCCGTCCTGGCCGGCGGACTCGACATCCCCTACCCGGCGGGCCATTCCGCGCTGCTGCACCGCATCGGCCAACACGGGCTGTTGTTCACCGAGTACCCGCCGGGTGTCCGCCCGGCCCGCTACCGCTTCCTGACCCGCAACCGTTTGGTGGCCGCCATGTCGGGCGCCGCGGTGGTCGTCGAAGCCGGGCTGCGCAGCGGCGCCGCCAACACCGCCGCCTGGGCGCGGGCATTGGGCCGGGTGGTCGGCGCGGTCCCGGGGCCGGTCACATCATCGGCCTCGGCGGGTTGTCATGTGCTGCTGCGCAACGGCGCGGAGCTGGTCACACGCGCCGACGACATCGTGGAGCTGGTCGGTCGCATCGGTGAGCTGGCCGAAGACCCGCCGCACCCCACCACGCCATTGGACGGTCTCGGCGACGCCGAGCGGCAGGTGTACGAAGCCTTGCCGGGCCGGGGTGGCGCCACGGTCGACGAGATTGCGATCGCTTCCGGGCTGATCCCCGAACACGTGCTGGGGCCGCTGGCAATGCTGGAGCTGACGGGCCTAGCCGAATCTCGCGACGGCAGCTGGCGAATCGTCCGTCAGGGGCGAAGTCATGCGCGGCTCGTATAGTCGACTGGGGGTCAGTCTGGACAGTCGGCTTGAGACAGGAGCGCACGTGGCAGGTCGGCCTCTGCAGGCTTTCGAAGTGGCCAGTACTGAGCAGCTCACCCCGCACATGGTCAGGGTGGTGCTGGGCAGCAGCAATTTCGACACTTTCGTGCCTACCAAGTTCACCGACTCCTACGTCAAGTTGGCATTCGTCGCCGACGACATCGATGTGGGGGCACTCCCTCAGCCGTTGACAATGGACAGCTTCGCTGACCTCCCGCCTGAGCAGCGGCCCGCGGTCCGCACCATCACCGTTCGCCGTGTCGACGAACAGGCTCGGCAAATAGCGGTGGATATTGCCGTACACGGCGAGCACGGAGTTGCCGGGCAGTGGGCCGCGACTGTCGAGCGGGGCCAGCGGATCTATCTGATGGGACCCAGCGGCGCCTACGCACCCGACCCCGCCGCCGACTGGCATCTGCTCGCCGGCGACGAATCCGCGCTCCCGGCGATCTCCGTGGCGCTGGAGGCGTTGCCCGAGTCGGCGATTGGCAAGGTCTTCATCGAGGTCGCCGGCCCTGACGACGAGATACCGCTGACCGCGCCCGAGGGCGTCGAGGTGAACTGGGTGTTGCGTGGGGGCCGCGCCGATCTGGTTCCCGAGGACCGCGCCGGAGACCATGCGCCGCTGATCGAGGCGGTCACCACGGCGCCGTGGCTGCCCGGGCAGGTGCACGTCTTCATCCACGGCGAAGCGCAGGCCGTCATGCACAACCTGCGGCCCTACATCCGCAAAGAGCGCGGTGTCGACGCCAAGTGGGCGTCGTCGATCTCCGGCTACTGGCGGCGCGGCCGCACCGAAGAGTTGTTTCGGCAGTGGAAGAAGGAGCTTGCCGACGCGGAGGGCCCGGATCAGTAGCATCCACGTCGGCCGGCGGCTGGCATTCTCTATGGCATGGCATTCGGCGACTATCAGCTCGAGATTTACCTCCAAGGCCTGGGTGGGGTAACTCCGGCTTTCCCAATGGCCTTTGCGGAGTTGGAGGCCAGGGCCGAAATGGCGCTCCCGCCGTCGGTGTGGACCTACGTCACCGGGGGAGCCGGCGACGAGCGCACGCAGCGAGCAAACCGCGAGGCCTTCGATCGGTGGGGCCTGATGCCGCGCATGTTCGTCGGCGCCGCCGAACGCGACCTGTCGGTCGAGGTGTTCGGTCTGACCCTGCCGTCACCGCTGTTCATGGCCCCGATCGGAGTCATCGGGTTATGCGCTCAGGACGGCCACGGCGACCTGGCGACCGCCCGCGCGGCCGCCCGCACCGGAGTCCCGATGGTCGTTTCCACCCTGACTGCCGACCCGTTGGAAGACATTGCCCCTGAGTTCGGTGACACCCCCGGGTTCTTTCAGCTGTACACGCCGAAGGATCGCGAGTTGGCCGCCAGCTTGGTGCAGCGTGCCGAGGCCGCCGGCTTCAAGGCGATTGTCGTCACGCTCGACACCTGGATTCCCGGCTGGCGACCACGCGACTTGACCACGGCCAACTTTCCCCAGCTGCGGGGGCTCTGCTTGAGCAACTACACCAGCGATCCGGTGTTTCGGGCCGGCTTACAACGCCCGCCCGAAGAAGACCCCCAAGGCGCCGTGTTGCGCTGGGCGCAAATCTTCGGCAACCCGCTGACCTGGGATGACCTCGGTTGGCTGCGATCGCTGACCGACCTACCCTTGATCGTCAAGGGCATCTGCCATCCCGACGACGCCCGGCGCGCCAAGGACGGTGGCGTCGACGGCATCTACTGCTCAACCCACGGCGGCCGCCAGGCCAACGGCGGTCTGCCGGCCCTGGACTGCCTTCCGGGAGTGATCGAGGCCGCCGACGGGCTGCCGGTGCTGTTCGACTCGGGGATCCGCAGCGGCGCCGACGTGATCAAGGCGCTGGCGATGGGTGCGACCGCGGTCGGCGTCGGACGCCCATATGCCTACGGCCTGGCCCTGGGGGGTGTCGACGGCCTCGTGCACGTGCTGCGCATGCTGCTCGCCGAAACCGACCTCATCATGGCCGTCGACGGCTACCCGACGCTCAAAGATCTCACCCCGGAAACGTTGCGGCGCGTCATCTGAAACACCGCGTCGCGTCTGCGAGCGTGGGGGAGTGCCGGTTAAGGGAGAGGCGATCCTCGAGGAGTTCGACGACTACCTCGAGCTCCAATGCGGTCGTTCGGCCCACACCCGGCGCGCCTACCTGGGCGATCTGCGGTCGCTGTTCGACTTTCTGGCCGATCGCGGGTCCAACCTGGAGACGCTGAGCCTGCCGGTGCTGCGGTCATGGCTGGCCACTGCCGCGGGCGCCGGTGCGGC
>JAVROZ010000298.1:0-3618 GCA_032162485.1 Mycobacterium sp. | reverse complement strand
CGCTGCTCTCGTCCAGCAGGTCGCCAAATGGCGGGCGCCACGCCACAGTGCTAGTTGTCGAGGCAGTACTGCTGTTGCTTGCCGCCGCCGGAGTGGAAGGAAGCGTCCTTACGGAGCAGATCACTGGACTAGGGATCGAGGAGACCGCGGTACAGGCGCTGTTGGCCGCTGCGGCTCTGGGTTTGCAAAATGGGCTGACTTCGAGTTTCCGCGGCATGTCGGTCCGCACCACACATTTCACCGGCACGGTCACCGACCTTGGGCTGATGCTCGGCCGCAGCCGTCGACACGGGATCGATAGGTGGAAGATCGCGATGCTCTCGGTGACGCTCTTGCTCTTTCTCACCGGCGGTGTGGCCGGGATCTTGGCGGGTGCCCGGCTCGGCGGATACGCCTTACTTGTTCCGGCCTTTATTTGTATGGCTGTGGCCGCCGCCAACGTGCTGCATAGCCGTCAACGCGACACCCAGCCGGTCTAGCGCCGAATGTCGCGGACTACCCGAACCGAGTCCTGAACTGTAAGCAGCCATCGGAGCGCCATGCCCGGCCGTAAGTTAGTCCCGGCCGATCACGCCGGCATCTGGACCGCTGGGCGCAGCCGCGCGGCGAGGTAGGGCGCCGTCCGGCTTTTGCGGGCATTCGCGACCTGCCTGGGTGTACCTGCCGCGACGACCCGCCCACCGTCGGCGCCCGCGCCGGGCCCCAGATCAATTACTCGGTCCGCCCCGGCCACCACATCCATATCGTGTTCGGCAACAACGACGGTGTTCCCGGCATCGACCAGGCGGTGCAGCTGGCGTTCGAGGAGTTCGACATCGGCGGGGTGCAGGCCCGTGGTGGGCTCATCCAGGACGTAAAGAGTGTGTCCACGGCGGACGCGCTGCAACTCTGATGCCAGCTTGATCCGCTGAGCCTCGCCGCCGGAAAGTTCAGTGGCGGGCTGACCGAGCCGCAAATAGCCCAGCCCGACCTCGCGCAGTGTCGCCAGACTCCTTGCGGCACTGGGTAATTCCAGGAACGATGCCGCCTCATCAACCGTCATCGCGAGCACATCGGCGATGGTGCGTTCGCGATAGCGCACCTCAAGGGTTTCCTCGGAGTAGCGGGCGCCGTGGCAGGTCGGGCAAGGCGCGTAGGTACCAGGAAGGAACAGCAATTCGACAGCCACGAAACCCTCGCCCTGACACGTGGGGCAACGACCCTCTGCGACATTGAACGAGAACCGGCCGGCGGTCCAGCCGCGGCGGCGTGCTTCTTCGGTTTCGGCGAAGGCCTTACGCACCGCGTCGAATAGGCCCGTATAGGTGGCAAGATTGGACCGCGGCGTTCGCCCGATCGGGCGCTGATCTACCGTCACCAGTCGGTCGATCGACCCAATTCCCTCTGCCGTCACTCCGACACTGGCGTCGTGATCGATGTCAAGGGTGCCGGCGTCGGCATCCCCGGAGACGGGTTCGTCCGACTCGGGGATGGCACTTGCACTGCCCAGGTGGCGGGCGACGACATCGCCGAGAACCTTGCACACCAGCGTCGACTTTCCTGATCCGGAGACACCGGTAACCGCCGTTAACACCCCCAGCGGCACATCGACGTCCAGGCCGTGCAGGTTGTGGAAGCTGATGCCGCGCAGCCGCAATGTTGTTGAGGGCGTTCGCAACGCACGGGCGGCGGGCGCCGCGTCGTCGAACAGGTAACTTCGGGTGACGGACGATTGGATGTTTGCCAGGCCGGGCACCGGCCCGCTGTACAGGACCCGACCGCCGAGCTCGCCGGCCCCAGGCCCCACGTCGACAATCCAGTCCGCGCGGCGCACCACGTCCATGTCGTGCTCGACCACGAATAGCGAGTTGCCAGCCCGCCGCAGTCGGTCCAGCACGTCCAGCAGCGGCTCGGCGTCGGCGGGATGCAGACCGGCTGACGGTTCGTCCAGCACGTAAAGGACGCCGAACAAGCCGGCGCGCAGTTGAGTGGCCAACCGCAGGCGCTGCAGCTCGCCAGGTGAGACTGTCGGGGTACGTCTGTTCAGACTCAGGTAGCCCAGGCCCAAATCCACCAGCACCTGGATGCGGGCGACGAGATCGGCGGCGATCATCGTCGCTACTTCGGTGTGTTCGCCCGACTGCGTGGACTCGTATGCGGCCCCGGCGCCGGTCCGGGTTGCGGCGGGCCGCAGTGCCTCCGCGAGGTCAGTCAGCGACATGGCGACGTAGTCGGCGATCGTCCGGTGCGCGAAGCGCACAGCGAGCGCCTCTGGCCGCAGTCCTGCACCGTGGCAGGCCGGACATTCCACGTTGTCGACGAACTGCAGCACACGTCGACGCATCGACGCGCTCTGCGAGTTCGCGAGGGTGTGCCGGACGTGGCGCTCGGCGCTGGAAAACGTGCCGTTGTAGTAATAGGCGGCCGTCACGGGATTAACACTCGGGTCAATCGTGACGGTCGGCTGCTCGTCGGTGAAGAGAATCCAATTACGCTGGCGCTTAGGCAGTTTCCGCCAAGGCCGGTCGATGTCGTAACCCAGGGTGATCAGGATGTCGCGAAGGTTCTGCCCCTGCCACGCCCCCGGCCACGCCGCCACCGCGCCCTCGCGGATAGTGAGAGACGGATCGGGGACCAGGGTCTTTTCGGTCACCCGGTGAATGCGACCCAAGCCGTGGCATTCCGGACACGCACCGACCGCGGTGTTCGGCGAGAACGCGTCGGAATCCAATCGCTCGGTAGCGCCCGACGGGTATGTCCCGGCACGAGAGAAGAGCATTCGCAACAGATTCGACAGCGTTGTCACCGTCCCGACGGTCGACCGCGACGTTCCCGATCCCCGGCGTTGCTGAAGCGCGACGGCCGGCGGGAGCCCGGTGATGTCATCGACCTTCGGCGCATCGGTGGGCAGCAACAGTCGTCGGGCGTATGGGGCGACCGACTCAAAGTAGCGGCGCTGCGCCTCGGCGTAGATCGTTCCGAACGCGAGCGAGGACTTGCCTGAGCCCGACACCCCGGTAAACGCGACGAAAGCGTCCCGCGGTGCGGCTACGTCGACGGCCTGAAGGTTGTGCACGTGGGACCCGTGGACCCGCACGTACGGATCGATGTCGTTGGAGATCCCACGCTGCTTGGTCTTGGGCTGCGAGCCCCACTCACCCATGGGGGCAGGCGTCAGTTCGCTCGGTCAAATCGCTGGCGTTGCCGAGCCCCATATGCCGCCGCCTCCACGGCGTCGTCGTCCTCCATCCCCGACCCCAGGGCACCGCCCAACGTGGCAATCGCCGCCACCAACCAGACCATCATCAACAGGGATGGGAGTCCGAAAGGATGACCGATGTTTTTCGCGACCAATTGCGGCGGTAGCGTCCACCACGCGGTCACCAGCAGCAAGACAAACAACCCGGCGTGAAAAGTGACGACGCCGATTGTCAGTGTCACGACAGTGGATGCGTTGTACAACACCGCGCGCTCACGTTCGCTGGCCGACTCCGGCCGTTCCCACAATTTGTGTTCAACGATCAGCCACGCAATCAGCGCTGCGCTCGCCAAGATCGTTGCCACGCTCAACCGCCACGGGCCCATCGTGTCGGATAATTGCCAAATCGTCGGATAGGCGAGGCTCACAGCCCCAGTGGC
>JAVROZ010000297.1:0-2688 GCA_032162485.1 Mycobacterium sp. | reverse complement strand
TCTCACCAAGGGCGCGCTTGACGTCGTCGTGGTCGATCGGGGTGACGCCATCGCCACCGGGCTTGGACGCCCAGTCGTGGAGCCGATCGTAGATGCCGGCGGTACGGCCGGCCGGGCCGAGCATTACCCGCTCATTGTTGAGTTGCGTTGTGATCAGCCGCCACCCGCCGTTCTCCTCACCAACCAGCATGTCGACCGGCACCCGCACGTCATTGAAATACGTGGCATTGGTGTGGTGCGCCCCGTCGGAGAGGATGATCGGCGTCCACGAGTAGCCGGGATCCTTGGTGTCGACGATCAGAATCGAAATGCCCTTGTGCTTGACGGCTTCCGGATCGGTCCGGCAGGCCAGCCAGATGTAGTCGGCGTCGTGAGCGCCGGTGGTGAAGATCTTCTGGCCGTTGACGATGTATTCGTCGCCATGACGCACCGCTGTGGTTCGCAATGAGGCGAGGTCGGTGCCCGCGTCCGGTTCGGTGTATCCGATCGCGAAGTGCACTTCACCAGCCAGGATCGCCGGCAGGAACTTCTTCTTCTGCAGCTCGCTGCCGAATTGCTGCAGAACGGGACCCACCGTTTGCAACGTCACGGCCGGCAGCGGCACATCGGCCCGGTGCGCCTCGTTGACGAAGATCGACTGCTCGATCGGCCCAAAGCCCAGTCCGCCGAACTCTTTCGGCCATCCGACACCGAGCTTGCCGTCCTGCCCCATCCGGCGAATCACCGCGCGGTAAGCCTCGTTGTGGCGGTCGGACTCCATCGCTTTCGCCTCGTCGGACGAAATCAGATTGGTGAAGTATTCCCGTAGTTCCGCCTGCAGCTGACGCTGCTCCGGGGACAGGTCAATGAACATTAGGCTCCCACCAGGTCAAGACGATAAGAGGGACCGCCCAAGAGTCGGGTCAGGTCCTTGATCGTGGAGTAATACCGATGCATCGGATAGGTGATGTCCATGCCCATGCCGCCGTGGAGGTGGTGGCAGATCTGCATCACCGGCGGGGCTTGGGACGCCAGCCAGTACCCGAGCACGTCGAGGTCCGAGGCGGCGTCTCGGCCTTCGCTCAATTCCCAGATCACCGCCTTGGATGCCAAATTGATTGTGCGCGATGCGATGTAAACCTCTGCCAGCTGTGCCGCCACCGTCTGGAACGTCGACAACGGCTTGCCGAACTGCTTTCGGTTGGCGACGTAGTCTGCGGTCAGTCGCAACGCCCCAGCCACCAGCCCGTCGGCGTAGGCCCCAATCATGGCCAGCGCCAGTTGATTCACCCGCGCAGCCGATGCACCTGTCAGCACATCTGTGTCAGCCACCGCTACGTCGTCGAACGTCACCGTGTACTCGTCGGAGCCGTTCGATGTCCGCGTACGGACCAGCCGCACACCGTCGGCCTTCGGTGACACCACGACCACGGCACTGTCGGCGGTCACCAGCAACCAGTCCGCGGACTCCGCACATCCGACAGCAACTTTGGTGCCCGACAGCCGACCACCCGCGAAGTTGGTAGCGGGCCGATCCGGCAAGGACCTACCGGGCTCGTTGAGCGCAGCGGATAGCACTCCACCCTTGGCGACGCCGGCCAGGAAACGATCCTGCTGCTCCTCGGATGCCAGATCAAGCAACGGAACCACGCCGAATCCCAAGGTAACCAGCGCCGCCGTGATGGCACCGTGGCGCCCGACCTCGGTCAGCACCGTCCCGACTTCGGCCAACCCGACACCGTCGCCTCCGAGCCGTTCTGGCACTGCAAGCGCCGTCACGCCCCCATCGGCCAATGCATTCCAGGTCAGATCGCGTTCCATTACCGAGTTGACCACATCGGCTACGGCTTGTTGTTCGGCGCTGAGATCGAAGTCCATCGTCAGTGCTGAAACCATCAGTGCGCCACCGGGCTCTTGCCGGTGTAGTCGACCTGCCAATGCTTGATGCCGTTCAGCCAGCCGGACCGCAACCGTTCGGGTGACGAGATCGGTTTCAGGTCGGGCATGTGGTCGGCAACGGCGTTGAAGATCAGGTTGATCGTCATGCGAGCCAGGTTGGCGCCGATGCAGTAGTGCGCACCGGTGCCGCCGAAACCGACATGCGGGTTCGGGTCGCGAAGGATGTTGAACGAATGCGGGTCGTCGAAAACCTCTTCGTCAAAGTTGGCTGAGCGGTAGGACATCACCAGCCGCTGACCCTTCTTGATCTGGACGCCGCCGAGCTCGGTGTCCTCGTTGGCGGTGCGCTGGAACGCCGATACCGGCGTCGCCCAGCGGACGATCTCGTCGGCGGTTGTCGACGGCCGTTCCTTTTTGAACAGTTCCCATTGATCGGGGTTGTCCGCGAAGGCGATCATGCCGTGGGTGATCGAGTTGCGGGTGGTCTCATTTCCCGCCACCGCCAGCATGATCACGAAGAAGCCGAATTCGTCGTCGGAGAGCTTCTCTCCATCGATGTCAGCCTGGATCAACGTCGTGACGATGTCGTCGGTCGGGTTCTTGCCCCGCTCGTCGGCCATCGCCATCGCGTACATGATGAGTTCCATCGACGACTGCGCGGGATCGACGTCCGCGAACTCGGGGTCCTCACCGCCGGTCATCTCGTTGGACCAACGGAATAGCTTGTCCCGATCGTCCTGCGGGACGCCCAACAGGCCCGCGATGGCCTGCAGCGGAAGCTCGCACGACACCTGCTCGACGAAGTCACCC
>JAVROZ010000296.1:0-5452 GCA_032162485.1 Mycobacterium sp. | reverse complement strand
GTTGACCTGCTCGATCAACACCTCGTTTTCCTCGGCCAGCGCCCGGTAGTTGTCGATCACCAGGTAGACGTCGCCGAACCCGTCGTTGGGCACCGGCCCGGCCTCGCCGTCGAACTTGCGTCGCCGGAACATCTCCATCGACGCGATGCCGAACTCGAGGAAGCTGCGCTTGCGCTCGCGCACCAGCGCCAGCAGCTCGGCGACCGTGCGGCGCACGCCGTACGGATCGGTCGGACCGGCCACCTCGCCGACGTGGGGGAATTGAGCCACCGTGGTCAGCGCGGTGCTGCTGTAGGCCAAGCAGTAGAACTGAACCTGCTCGGGGGTGTGGGTCAGTGCCGCCGAGCAGATCAGCGTCTGCAGCGCAGTCGTCTTACCGGAACCGCCCGCGCCCAGGATCAGGACGTTGGAGCCAGGGCCGGAGGTGTCGACCGTCCACGGCGGCTGGTCGTGCTTGAACGGACGGTCGATGATCCCGATCGGGAACACCAGGTTCCGCGCCGTTCCGTAGTCCTGGTGCCAGGGGTGACCGATGAAACGGTTGACCAATTCGTCGATGGCGACCGGCACGGTCAGCGGCGGCTGCCACAACCGGTAAGGCTCGAAGTTGATCTTGCGCAGCTGGTCGATGATCACGGTGCCGACCTTCGGCGTCCTGATCGCTTCTTCCTCTTCCGCCTCGACGGGGAGCACTTCGCCGTTGCCGTGGCCGTTCATGGTCGGTTCGATAGTGGGTCCACCGACGCTCACTTCGAGAGGCGTGAACGCGTTCGTAAACAGTTGCGGTCGAACGTAATCGATGCTGTGTACCAGCACCGGTGCTTCTTCGCCATCCACAGCGGAGATGCGCAGGTAATCCCGCCACAGGAACTCGGCCTGGAACCGGATGATGTCCTCGAGGCTCTTCCGGAAGTAGCCCAAACCGGCCTGAGCCGGCAGGTTCACTGCGTTGGGCACACCGGCCGCCTGCGCGGCCCCCGCCGTCCGTGCTTTCAGCACCAAGCGGTAACCCATGTTCTCCATCAGCTTTTCGGCGCGGCTCTCGATCGTTTGCGACGCCATCATCAGGTGGATCCAATAGGCGCGGCCCTGCCGGCCGATCGAGTCGAGCACATCGACGGCGGTCGGCATGATCCGGAACCACTCGTAGAACTCATCGATGACGACCACCAACATCGGCAACGGCGCCATGTCCTGGCCGCGTGCCCGCATCCTGAGACGCACGGAGTTGTACTCCTTGGCGTCATCGACGCCGGCGCTATCGCAAATCGCCTTGCGGCGCGCGATTTCACCCCACAACGCGTCCAGGAATCGCTCCATCAACGCCTGGTCTTCTTCCAGGTCGGTGATGATGCGGGAAACGTGCGGAACCCCGGCGAACGGCTTGACGGCCGACCCACCCTTGAGGTCGGCCAACACGAACTGCAGTTCCTCCGGCGGATGGCCGAGCATCAGCGACTCGATCACGGTTCGCACCAGCGTGGACTTACCCGAACCGGTGGTTCCCGACATAACGCCGTGCGGGCCGTCACCGCCCTCGTCCAGCGACTTCATATCCAGGAACAGCAGCTCCCCGTTGTCGGAGCGATTGCCGAACGGCACGCGCAACCGCTGGCGGCCCATGGTGTCGGTGCGGCTGTCCCAGAGGTCCTGGAAGTCGATCGCGGAGGGATCGCTGACCCCGTAGTAGGACAGGATGTCCCGGGCGCCGATGTGGGCGACCCGCTGGCCGATTTCCTCGTATGCCTCCGCCAGGCGCCACTGCGCCAACTTTTGGGAGAACTCCTCGGCCTCGGCGACGCTCACCTGGTCGGTCAGGGCGAAGAACCACGCGTTGTCGTCGATGACCATCCAGGTGTCGCGGTCGCGTGGCAGGGCCTCGATCACGCCCACGTTGTCGAACTTGAGCTTGCGTTCGGGGACCTCGGCCCACATCGATGAGCCGGTCAGGTCGAAGAACGTCACCCCGTCAACGCCTTCGGCGCTGATCACGTACTCCCATTGCGGGTCGTCGACATCGGCGATGATCACGTGGTGTGGGGTCGGGCACTGCGTCGACGAACTGGCGTGCCGGGGGGTGAACGAACCACGGCCGGCGAACAGCTCGGCCTGCTCGGCGGCGAACTCCCGCACCGAGCTGTAGACCATCCGGGCATTGCCGGCGGCATCGTGGCGGCGTGAGTCACCGAAGTGTGGAAGCCACTTCACCCAGTCCCATTCGTCCAGATCGGAACTGACGATGATCAGTTGCATGTGGTCGGGACCGTGCGAGAAGGCCAGCTGGCAGATGATCGACCGCATCAACCCCAACACCTGCTCGCGGTCCCCGACCAGGGAGTACCAGGGTTCCACCAGCACCGAGATCATCTTGGGCAGGTTGTAAACCACGCTCTGATAGCGCCCGAACTCTTGGAGCGCCTTGCCCGTCACCGGCTCCAGCTCGATGTCGGTCGGCATGTTCTGCGGCTCACCCCAAGTCACCTCGGGGCGCGTCATTCCCACGCCGACCCGGACGACCCCGAAGTTGAGGTCTTTGCCATCGGGTTTGCGTTCCCACATGCGCTGCGATCCGACGGAAGCCGCAAGGGTGTTGGGAGCCGGGTGGAACCACCGGTAGTTGGCGTCCATGCTGTCCGCCGACTCCTGCGCGGTTTCCCGCAGCATGTCCAGCATCAACATGAACTGGGCGCGCATGGCGTCCAATTTCGGCCGGCTCATCTGCTGCCCGCCGCCGCCGAACCGGCCGCCGAACATCATCATCATCATGCCGCCGACCATGAAGATCGGGAAGATCGAGCCGACACCGCCGAACACGTGTGAACCGCTGGCGAACGTCATGGCGACCATGCCGCCCAACAGGCCGATCACCACTACGCCGACCACGATCAGCCACCAAGGCTTGCCCTCCGGTGGCGGGATGCTCAACGGCGTCGGTAGGACGATGTTCTCCGGCTTGATTACCGGAGGCCTTTCTGGCGTGGGGCGTGCAAAACCACGTTTCACTTCGGTACCACCAACTCTGAAGGGGTCATATCCATCGGTAGCGTGTCGTGCTCTACCAGGGCGTCAGCTCGTGACAGCGTCGGGCCCTGCGGCAGCAACCGCAACGCCACCCACGGGGCCAGGCTCGGCTGCAAGGTCAGACCAAGCGCCTCGCGTGCTTCCTTGGTGTCGTCGACTCCGAACCGCGCGCCCGCATTGGTCAGCCACCACAGTGACTCCGCCGTCTGGGCAGCCGGGTTGTTGCCGGTGACGGCCACGAAGTTCGCGTAGTTGGGGCCGTAGTAGACCTGGTCGGCCTCGCGACCAGTCATATCAGCCTTCACCAGGTTGACCACCCTGTTCATTTCGCTGGACTTCACCGGAATGGTCGGCCCCGACACCACCTGTACACGGGCCCGGTTCTCCCCGGCGGTCCGTTCCCACCACCAGCAGGTCGACGGATTCTCCCGGATGTCCAGCACGTTCAGCGGATCGTTCGGATAAGCCGACAGATCCAGCCGGTTGACCACCGGCATCTTGGCCAAAGCGGACGGTTCGACGGTCACCGGCTTGGTGTTGCCCGGGCGGCCGGCGTTCTGCAGGATCTGGGCCACCAACGGCGGGACCGTTTGCACCCCGTCCACTAAAACCAGCGAATATTGCTGCGGCCCACTGATTTGCGGCGTGACCAGAATCGTCCCGACGGCGCCGGGTGCACCGGCGAAGGTGGCCGAAGCTCCCGCGTTCGGTACTTCAGGAACCAACAGTTCGGGTCCGACCGGCAGGGC
Source organism: Mycobacterium sp. (assembly GCA_032162485.1). GTDB lineage: Bacteria > Actinomycetota > Actinomycetes > Mycobacteriales > Mycobacteriaceae > Mycobacterium. The sequence continues at coordinate 1,682 of JAVROZ010000296.1, read as the reverse complement.
GTCGTACAGTGCGTGACTCATCGGCCGCGCCTGACTCACCTGCTCGGGCGTCAAGCCCAGCGGCAACAACACCGACCGGTCCGTCGCGTCGATCTTCGACCGGCGGCCCTCCCGAATCACCCAGGTGCTTCCGCCGTAGCTCAGCACCACGGCGTCCGACCCACTCAGTACCCGGCGGTGGCCAGTCATGTCCGGGGTGCCGTCGATGACGGTCACGGTCACGCCTCCGGGCACCGAGGCAGCACCCGACGATCCGCCGGAGACGGTGTCACACACCAGCCACGACGACGCCGGAGGATTCTTCGGAGCGAACTCGGTGGGCGCACCGGGGATACCGACGAGCGGCCCATGCGGCATGTTGGCGATCTGGCTGCCCTTGACCAGGTGCGGGTTGTCCGGGCGACCGGTGATCAACCGCGCCGAAGCCAGGTTCAGTGCCGGGTACAACCGGTCCCCCACCTTGACATACAGCGCACCCGAGTCACGGTCGGCAATGATCGGTGCGTCATTTATCTGGCCGGACGGACTGATGAACGAATACAGCAACGCGCCCAGGCAGATGACCAGGGCCGCAGAGACCGACGCGACTACCGCCAGCGTCTGCCGACGGCCCGGTTCGATCTCCATGCGGACCCGCCAGCGGGTCAGCGCCATCGCGGTTCGGCGCGCCAGGAACTGATAACCCGTTACCTGGGTTCGCGTCGACAACCCAAGGCCGTACCCCGACCCTCGCTGTCCGCGGCTATGTTCAGCCACGCTTGATCACCTCTCGGTCTGTCAAAACGTCTGAATATGTCAAAGCGCCTTGATTTATCGCCCTTACATCCAGTAAGGGCCAAAGCACATCGATAACCGTAGGGCACCCGCTCCAACCTCGCCAGGCGGCGGCGCCCGCGCTGGATCCCCCGTGGATTCGTCGTATCTCCATTGAGAATCGTAGCTGCGAATGGCTGACTCGGCGCGCTAACGCCCAGACTGCCGCACCTACTCGGCTATGCCGGAGGCTGCTTTTGATCGGCAGTACCCCGCTCTGGCCAGCGTCCCAGTGCTGGCACCAAGATAGGCGGCATGACTGAGCTTGCGCCATCGCTTGTCGAGCTTGCCCGGCGGTACGGCGTCGCCACCAGTTACCAGGATTGGAGCGGTCAGCATGTGGTCGTCGCCGAATCCACACTCGTCGCCGTTCTAGGTGCCCTCGGAGTTCGCGCGAGCAGCGAGCAGGACCGCAACACGGCCCTGACGGCCGAACTTCGCTCGTACTGGGCCCGGGCATTGCCGCCCACCATCGTCGGACGGGCCGGTGCCCAGACGCGGTTCTGGGTGCATGTGACTAATGGCGAGCCAGCCGAGGTGTGGTTGCACCTCGAGGACGGGACGGAATGCGGCGGCGTGGCGCAGGTCGACAACTTCACTCCCCCGTTCGACCTGGACGGCCGCTGGGTCGGCGAGGCCAGTTTCGTACTGCCGACCGACCTGCCGCTGGGCTACCACCGCGTATTGCTGCGATCCGGGGACTATCAGAGCAGCACCGCCCTCATCGTGACACCGGACTGGCTCGGGCTGCCCGAGACACTTGCCACCCGCCGCGCCTGGGGACTGGCCACCCAGCTTTACAGCGTGCGGTCGGCAAACTCCTGGGGGGTGGGCGACCTCACCGACCTGGCCGATCTCGCGCTCTGGTC
>JAVROZ010000295.1:0-2733 GCA_032162485.1 Mycobacterium sp. | reverse complement strand
CGACAACGAAGACGTCAAGACCGGCATGCAACTTCTGATGTCACCGGACGGAAGGGCCGCGCGGTTTACCGTCACTCACGAGGGGGACGCTATGGGCCCCGAAGGCGTGGAACACGTCGACAGATTCCCGGGCGCGATAACCACGATTCTGAAAGAGACCTCGTTGGCCGGCGCACGGGTCTATATCGGCGGCTCGGGATCCAACGATAAGGACATCAAGGAATACGCGATGTCCGATCTGCTCATCGCGGCGATCGCCGCGTTCGTACTGATCTTCGTGATCATGCTGGTCATCACTCGAAGTCTGTTCGCCGCCTTGGTCATTCCTGCCACGGTGGCATTCTCGTATGCCGGCGCATTCGGGCTTTCGGTGCTCGTCTGGCAGCATCTCATCGGCCTGCACCTGCATTGGCTGATATTGCCGCTGACGTTCATCATCCTGGTGGCAGTGGGTTCGGACTACAACCTGCTGTTGATCGCTCGCGTCAAGGACGAAGTGCACGCCGGGATAAACACCGGTCTCATCCGCGCGCTCGGCAGCACCGGCGGTGTCGTGACGTCGGCGGGTTTGGTGTTCGCATTCACCATGCTGGCGATGCTCACCAGCGACCTGCGCACCATCGGTCAAATGGGCTCGACCGTATGCATCGGGCTGCTGCTCGACACGCTGATAGTGCGTTCGTTCGTGGTGCCGTGCATCATCAGGATCCTGGGGCCGTGGTTCTGGTGGCCGACATTAGTGCGTGCGCGTCCGCTCAGACAGCAATCACCCTCAGCGCCGGTAGCCGAATCTCGCACGTAGCGTGAAGGTTTCGGCTGCTCACAACAGCTCGAACGTCAGCCTTTGTCACGCACTACCGAATGTGGCCATGGCCTGACGCGCGGCCAAGGCGAGGGCGCGGGCACTGGCGTAGCGGTGGTCGGGTTCCTTCGCCATGCCGCGGGCGATGACGTCGTCAATGCTGGCGGGAATACCGGGATAAAACTGGCTGGGCCGTGGAACCGGTTGCGTGAGATGGCCACCGACAACGGCTTCGAGGCTGTCGGCCCGGTAGGGCGGCAGTCCCACCAAACTTTCGAAAAAAACACACGTCAACGCGTAGATGTCGGTGCTGGCCGTCGCATCGCTGCCGGTGAATATTTCCGGAGCCGAATATGCGTAATCCATGGGATGCGGTTCCGTGCCCTCGGTTGTGGCGAGGTGTCGGAACCCGCACAGCAGAAAAGCGCGATCGCGACCGACCATTATGTTGCCTGGGCGTACATTCCGGTGCATCCAGCCCTGCGAATGCAACTCGTCAAGAGCCGCGCCGATCTGCTCTAGCAATGCGAGCGCCTGCGCCGGTGGAAACTGCGCTGGTTCGGCTAACAGGTGCCGCAGATCGATGCCGTCGACCGCTTGCATCTCGATGTAGGGGCGCTCGTCGATCTCACCCCAGTCGTATATTGGCACGAGAAATGGTCCGGGCAACCGGTACGCGCCTCGCGCCGCGGCCTCAACATTCCGCTGCATCCGTAGCCGAAACGACCGATCCTGTGAATGCGGTGGTGAAAGGACCTTCAGGGCGACGATGGCACGCTTGACTGTGTGCTCGGCTTCATACACTCGGGCTAATTGTCCGCGGCCCAGCAGTCGCAGCAGACGATACGGACCAAACTGCGACCCGACCCGGCAGGAGACATCGCCGCCTAGGTCGAGTTCCTCCTGAAGGCGTTTGACGGCCTCGGGCAAGGCAATTCGGCGTAGCTGCAGGGCAGGGTCGAGGTCAATCGAGCAAAACCTGCCGAGACCCTCGGGGGCGTGCACGCCGATCGAATTGTGGCTAACGCCCATGTCATCCCAGTCGGGCGTCCGCCATGATGGGTCGTAATCGGCGAACTGGACCGTGTGCATTTGGCCGCTGCGGGTTAGGAGTCGCCCGCAAACCGCGCAGCATGGCGGTGCAACCACGATTCAGCTCAGTTCATTTCGGGTGGGCGATTCAACAGCGGCGCCGACAACCAAGACGTTCATCGAACCGACGCTACAGGCAACGCATTACTTGTCGGCCTCAAGTTGTCCGATCAATTGTGGGGCAGGCACTTAAGCTGAATGCGTGTGGCGGGATGAGGAGCGAGGCGCCGGCTGGCGCGTGCGACTGCATGCGGTTTCGGACCTGCACGTGCTACCCCATCAGTGGTCCTTGGGCATGGGAATAGACCCATGCGGCCGTTTCCTGATCGCCGACAGCGAACCGGCGCGGTTGTGGGACACGATGACCGGCCGCTGCTGTCTGACCATTGCCGATTTCAGTGCCGATACGGTGAATTGGGCCTTCTCCGACGGTGGCAATACTCTGATCACAGGCGGTCGGGGCCGTCACGGGCGGTTGTGGGACTGCGCTTCCGGTCGCTTGATCCGCGAGCTACGCGGTCATTGGCGATCAGTCCGCTGCGTCGCCCTCAGCGCCGACGGACTCACGGCCGCAACAGGTTCCGACGACGGGCGCGTTCGGATTTGGGATGTGGCAACTGGACGGCCACGGCAAACACTGCGGGCGCACAACGGGCCGGTTTACTCCGTCGCGGTCAACCGCAGTGGCACCATTGCGCTGTGCGGTAATAGGGGCTCGGCAACGGCGTGGAATGCCACTAGCGGACGTCAGCTGCATGAGTTCCAGGACTTGGGCGGAATCGCCTGGATCGCGCAACTGAGCGGCGACGGGCGCATCGCACTGACTCTCGCGAACGAGA
>JAVROZ010000294.1:0-4851 GCA_032162485.1 Mycobacterium sp. | reverse complement strand
CGCGCACTGCGCGACTACAGCCATCGGCACCGCAGATACGGCAAGTAGCCGCGCAGCGGGCGGGCACGACTTTTCCGCGTGGGAGACTAGTTGAATGGCTGCGCTGTCGGCGGTGGTTTTCACGCTGAGCGGGTGGCTCGGGCTCTATCTGCTGGCCCGTGATCCGCGCAAGCCGGTACTCGTACTGGCTTCAATCGGGCTTTGCGGTTTTGCCCTGGTGGTGGCCCTAGACGCGGTGCGGACCACCAGCGTTTCAACCCAGCACGCTCAGCTGCTCAGCCAGGTCGAGGTCTACCTGGTCGCGGTTCCGGGCGTGGCCTGGTTCGCGGTGCTCCTCGAGTTGGCCCGTGCGCCCGACAGTCCCCGGCGGCGAACTCAGGAGCTGATGCTCGTCGGCACCGTCGCTGTGTTGACGCTGATTGCCGCGATGGTGGCCGGCAGCGTCACCGGGCCGCTGCGGCTAGGTCATTGGCTGATGTTCGCCGTGATCTCGGTGTCCACGTTGGGCGCGATGGCCCTCAAGGTGCTCCGGCCCGCCGGGCCCACGTCGGTCACCGGTGCCGTCGTTGTCGCGACGCTGTTCTTCGCGCTGGCCAACGCCATCCTGATCATTCCGCTGGGGCTGGTGCCCAGCTGGCTTGCCCTGGCGTCCACGGGTTTCGATGTGTTGCTTCTCGGCGTGGCGGTCGCCCTGTGGGACGCGTTCGACGAGGGCCAGGCGCTGCGCGCAGACATGCTGCGTTCGTTCGCCGGCTGCTCGGCCGTGACGCTGTTGTTCGGTGGCCAGGCGCTGGTCGGATTGGCGGTGACCCGCGACGAGCCCACCGCGCAGACCGCGCTGACAGTGCTGCTGTTCACCAGCCTCGCGATCGCGATCACGGTGCAGGTGTTGGCCGACCCCCTGGCCGGCATTCTCGACCGGCTGGCGTTCTCCAGATCACCGGAGCTGCGCGCTGACCGAGCCGCGCTGCGCAACGCCGGAGCCGCCTTGCCGCTGCGTTCGGAGGATCCCCTGGTCGATGTCGACGACGACACCTTCGCCAGGCTCACCCGTCGGGCGCTGGGGCACTACGGCGATCTGACCAAACTGGTTGCCAGCCCGCTGACCGCTTTGCCCGTGATCGATGAGCGACTGGCTGCGCGGGGCGCACCGGACCACCCGTTGGAGCGGGCCAACGAACTCAAGGCCGTGCTCGCCGACGGCATCGGGCGGCTCAAGCCTCGCGACGGCGGCGACTTCGGCACCACTGAGCAGTGGCGTTACTACAACTCGCTGTATTTCCCGTACGTGGTCGGCGTGCGGGCGTACGCGCAGAACGCCACCGCCGCCGGTTTGGATCCGACCGCGCGACAAGCCTGGCAGTGGCTGGTCACCGAGGTTCCGCAGCGTTCGCTGCACAACTGGCAAAACTCCGCGGCGCGGCTCATTGCCGCCGATCTGCGCGGACGGGTCACTGTCGCCAGCGAGTAGGCACAAGCAAGCGCCAGTAGCGCGATGGCGAAAAACGAGTCGGATGGCGCCGTGACGCTACACTCGCCGGCGAGTTGAGAAGGGAACCATGTCATCCAAGATTCCGCCCGCCAAACTCGCGCAGGCAATAGATCAAGCTCGCCATCACCTCGCCCGGTTGCACCGACGCATGGTGCCGCCGCCGGTGGCGATGATGGAGATGATCTCCAACGCCTGGGTTGCCCAGGCGATCACCGCAGCGGCTGAGCTCGGCATTGCCGATGCGCTCGCGAAAGGACCGTTGTCGTCCGACGAGTTGGCAGCCGCGGTCAACGCCGACGCCGACGCCGTCAGTCGACTGCTCCGCGCGCTGATCAGCCGAGGCATTTTTCGGCAATGCCGCGATGGCCGCTACGACCTCACCCCGCTCGCGGACACCCTTCGTCGCGACGCCGAGCTGCCAATCGCCGGGTGGGCTCGATGGTTGGGTTCGCCTCAGCACCGCGAGCACTGGAGCCACTTCGCCGAGGCGATTCGCACCGGCAGGTCCGTCGTCCCCGGGCTGCGCGGCAAACCCATGTTCGATTACTTGGCATCTGAGCCAGAACTCGGCGAGATATTCAATGAGGCCATGACCGGCGGATCCGCCCTAACGATCGGACCAGTGATCGCCGCATACGACTTCAGCCCCTTCGCCACAATCGTCGACGTCGGTGGCGGCCATGGCCGGCTGCTGGCTGAGATCCTTGCCGCCACACCACAGGCGCGTGGCATCTTGTTCGACCAACCTCAGGTCGTGGCGGGCGCCCCGGCCGTCCTTGCTGAACGGGGCGTAGCGGACCGCGTCCAGATTGCCGAGGGGTCATTCTTCGAGTCGGTGCCCCCCGGCGGCGATGCTTACGTTCTCAAGAGCGTGATTCACGACTGGCCCGACGACGATGCGGTACGGATCTTGCGCAATGTGCGAAATGCCGCAGCGGTCGGCAGTCACTTGCTCCTCGTCGAGTTTGTGCTCCCCCAACACAATCGCGAATATGTGGGCAACTGGTTGGACCTGGAAATGCTTCTCGCGCTGGACGCCCGTGAGCGCAATGCCGCTGAATTCGAACGACTTTTCACCAGCGCCGGCTTTCGGATGAAGCGGGTGGTGCCGACCGCATCACCGTTCAACGTGGTGGAGGCGGTCGCCGTCTAGGTCCGCCCGGTGGGAATATCGCGATGAAATCGCTGGTCATTGAGTGCATGGCAGTAACTGGCAGTGCCATTGGTCGATCTGGCAGTGCTTCGACGGCACCCTCAGACGTGTTCGACCCAACTCCATCGCTCGGAAGTCCCAAGGAGAACTGACATGACTTCAATCTCTGGGTTCCCCGGAACCCGCACCCGCCCGATCTACGACTCAACCGATTCGCTGTTGCGTTTCGCCATGCGCGCCGACGCGACCCTGACGGGGCTGATGGGCTTCGCGGTGGCCGTCGCCGCCGACCCGGTATCGCGGCTGACCGGCCTGACCTCCGGCCAGGAATACAGCATGGGTGCTTTCTTCGTGCTCTACGGACTGGCCGTCTTCAGTCTCGCCGCACTGCCGAATCTGCGCCGCGCGGGAATCGGCGTCGTCGCAGCGAACCTCGTCTACACCGTCGCGGCGATCGCCGCCGCTGAACTGGTGCCGATGACGGCAACCGGAATCGCCGCGACGCTGGCCAGCGGGGTTTACACCGCGGCGTTCGCCGGCCTGCAGTACCTGGGAGTGCGCCGAGTCGCGGCGTAACTCCCCTCCCCGCCGAGCGGGGCGCCACTGCTTCTGGCGGTGCGTGCCCCGTCTCGGCCTTTCTGCTTGAACGGAACCTAGAGTTTGCGCAGCCTGAGCCGGTTGATGGAGTGGTCGGCGTCCTTGCGCAGCACCAGGGTCGCCCTCGGCCGCGTCGGCAGGATGTTCTCCACCAGGTTGGGACGGTTGATCGATCGCCAGATTTCTTTGGCAGCGACGACGGCCTCTGGGTCAGGCAGCGCCGCATAGTGGTGGAAGTGTGATTCCGGGTTGGCAAACGCGGTGGAGCGCATGGCCAGAAAGCGCGAGACATACCACTGCTCGATGTCCTCGATGCGCGCGTCGACATAGACAGAGAAGTCGAACAGGTCCGACACCATCAGTGTCGGACCGGTCTGTAGGACGTTGAGCCCCTCGAGGATCAAAATGTCGGGATGGCGCACCACGTGTTTGGCGCCGGGGATGACGTCGTAGCGCAGGTGGGAATACACCGGCGCGCAGGCGTATTCCGAACCGGACTTCACCGAGGTGACAAATCGCATCAGCGACCTGCGGTGGTAACTCTCCGGAAAGCCTTTGCGGTGCATGAGGTTTCGCCGCTCGAGTTCGGCGTTGGGATAGAGAAAACCGTCGGTGGTCACCAGGTCTACCCGGGGATGGTGATCCCAGCGGGCCAGCAGCGCCTGCAGCACGCGCGCGGTGGTTGACTTGCCGACCGCAACGCTGCCGGCCACACCGATGATGAACGGCACCGGCCGATTCGGGTGTTGCGGCTCACCGAGGAATTCTGAGGTGGCCGCGAACAGCCGCTGGCGGGCGGCGACTTGAAGGTGGATGAGCCGGGCCAGCGGGAGGTAGACCTCCTCGACCTCCAGGATGTCAATCTGCTCACCGAGACCACGCAGGCCGACCAGTTCCTCTTCGGTGAGAGCCAACGGCGTCGCCATGCGGAGCGACCGCCATTGCTTCCGGTCGAACTCCACATAAGGGCTCGGCTCGCTCGGCCGCGGCATTGTGCCAGTCTTGCAGGAACGCGAGTGGTCCTTCCGGTTGGGCTGGTCAAAACGCGCTTCAAACGTCAGGCGGCATGCTGGATAGACTTGCCCCCGTGACTGCTGCACCCGAAACCCGCCGTTCATCCGACGTCATGTCCGCCTCGCTCGCCGAGGTCGACCCCGATATCGCAGAGCTGCTGGGCAAGGAGCTGGGACGGCAACGCGACACCCTCGAGATGATCGCGTCGGAAAACTTTGTGCCGCGCTCGGTGCTGCAGGCTCAAGGCAGTGTGCTGACCAACAAGTACGCCGAAGGACTGCCCGGCCGGCGGTATTACGGCGGCTGTGAGTACGTCGACGTGGTGGAGAACATCGCCCGCGACCGGGCCAAGGCGCTGTTCGGCGCCGACTTCGCCAACGTGCAGCCACATTCGGGCGCCCAGGCCAATGCCGCGGTGCTGCACGCGTTGATGTCGCCGGGGGAGCGGCTGCTGGGCCTGGATCTGGCTAACGGTGGGCATCTGACGCACGGCATGAAGCTCAACTTCTCCGGCAAGCTCTACGAGAACGCCTTTTACGGCGTCGACCCGACGACGCATCTCGTCGACATGGACGTGGTGCGCGCTCGGGCGCTC
>JAVROZ010000293.1:0-2797 GCA_032162485.1 Mycobacterium sp. | reverse complement strand
ACCTGAGATCTCCGCCTGACCAGGGGCACAGGCGCGCCAGCTAGGATCGGACGCCGACTGGAAGGCCCCCTTTGAAAGGACGAGAAGGACCAGCTCGCCCCCCAGCAGCGGTCAACGCACCCGCGTCGGCCGCTGATTTCGCGCCCAGCGGCACACTGGTCACCCCGCAGCGACGCAACTTCATTTTCGTAGCGATAGTGCTCGGCATGTTGCTCGCGGCGTTGGACCAGACGATCGTCGCGACCGCCCTGCCGACTATTGTCGCCGACCTGGGAGATGCCGGCCGGCAATCGTGGGTGGTCACCAGCTACCTACTGGCCTCGACGATCGTTACCGCGCTCGTGGGCAAGTTCGGCGATCTGTTCGGCCGTAAGCGAGTGTTCGAAGTCGCGGTGCTGTTTTTCGTCGCCGGATCGGTGTTGTGTGGGCTGGCGCAGTCCATGACCATGCTGGTGGGCGCCCGGGCCCTGCAGGGAATCGGCGGCGGCGCCATCACCGTGACCGCAAGCGCGCTGATCGGTGAGGTGGTGCCACTGCGGGAACGGGGCCGCTATCAGGGCATGCTGGGCGCGGTCTTCGGCGTCACGACCGTTATCGGTCCACTGCTCGGCGGTTACTTCACCGACTACCTGACCTGGCGATGGGCGTTTTGGATCAACGTCCCGGTCTCGGTGGTGGTGATCTGCGTGGCGGCCGCAGCGATCCCGGCGCTGGCCGCGGAGACCAAGCCCGTCATCGACTACGCCGGCATCGTGTTCATCGGCCTCAGTGCCACCGGTCTGACTCTGGCCACCAGCTGGGGCGGCACCGTCTATCCGTGGGGTTCGGCGACGATCATCGGCCTGTTCGCCGGCGCCGCGGTAGCCCTGGGCGTGTTCGTCTGGGTGGAAAACCATTCCCGCCAGCCGATTCTGCCGATCCGGCTGTTCGGCAGTCCGGTGTTCACCGTGTGCTGTGTGCTGTCGTTCGTCGTCGGGTTCGCGATGTTGGGCGCAATGACCTTCCTGCCGACATTCATGCAATACGTCAACGGTGTTTCGGCGACGACCTCGGGCCTACGCACGCTGCCGATGGTGGTCGGCATGTTGGTCACCTCCACCGGCAGCGGCAGCGTGGTCGGCCGGACGGGTCGCTACAAGATTTTTCCGGTCGTCGGCACGGCGCTGATGACGGTCGCGTTTGTCTTGATGTCCCGCATGGACGGGTCGACCTCCGCAGTGGTGCAGTCGGTCTACCTACTCATCCTGGGCGCCGGTATCGGTCTGTCCATGCAGGTGCTCGTCCTGATCGTGCAAAACACATCGGATTTCGACGACCTCGGCGTGGCTACGTCCGGGGTGAGCTTCTTCCGCACCATCGGTAGCTCGTTCGGGGCGGCCATCTTCGGCTCGCTGTTCGTCAACTTCCTCAACTCGAGGCTGGCCTCGGCGTTGGCGGCCACTGGCGCGTCCCGCGACGCGGTCAGCTCTCCCGGCGCGCTGCACCGACAACCCCCTGCGGTGGCCGCGCCGATCGTGCATGCCTACGCCGAGTCGCTGTCGCAAGTGTTCCTGTGCGCGGCGCCGGTCGCCGCGGTCGGTTTCGTCCTGGCCTTGTTCCTGAAGGAAGTCCCATTGCGAGACATCCACAACAGCGCCAGCGACCTGGGCGACGGGTTCGGCATGCCGACCACCGATACACCGGATCGACTGCTGGAGAACGCAATCGCACGCATGCTGCGCGGCGAACCCGGCATGCGGCTGCGCAGTATCGCGATGCGGCCCGATTGCCGGCTCGACGTCGCAGGCTTGTGGGCGGTGTTGCGTGTCAATCGCTATGGCCAATTCTTCGGGACCGCTCGGCTCACCGACATGGGTGAAAATCTGCAGCTGCCGTTCGAAGTTCTGGAACCCACGTTCACCCGTTTGGTCGCCGCCGGCTACGTGATGCGCGACGGCGACCGGTTGTGGCTTACTCCCGCGGGGACTCAGCAGGTCGACTACGTGTATGCACTGCTGCTGGAGTGGATCACCGACAAGCTGGCCCGGTCACCGGGATTCGCCGGCCGCCCCGACCGTGCCGCGGTGGCGGCCGCACTCGGGCGTGTCGCTTATCGCGTTATAGCGCAACGGGATTGGCCCGAAGAAGCGCCGCAGCCGGCTATTGCGTGTCGTTGACCTCGTCGTGGCGATCCCAGCCGCCGGGCAACATCGGCAACGTTGGTCCGCCGCCGTACTCGTCGGTTGCCAGTGTTCTCAATCCGGCTGCCTGCGCAGCCGACGTCCGTGGCGCCGTGCCAGTGAAGCCCATCCCTCGGGCGCCCTGGTTGGATGTCTCCGGCGCTGATGCCTGCGCCGCCGCCGAGGCGTCCCAATCGGGATCGACGTCGACGTTCATGTCCATGAATTCATCACCATGACCACGCGCCCGTGTCTGCCGCCGCCGCCGCGCACGAGCCGCTTCGCGCGCGGATGCCGCCGCCGCCGCAGCGGCGGTATCGGGTTCCGACGCCTGCCTTTTCGCACCCGAGCTGGCTCTGGCGCCGATCCCGGAGCCATACCCGATGCCAGGCGGCGCTGCGGCGTAGGGAGGCGCGAAACCCCCGCCCGCTGCCGGTGCTCCCGGCGGCGGAGTGGAAGACGGTGGCGGGCTCGTCGTGGGACTCGGCGCGGGCGCGGGTGCCGAGGCGGGTGCCGCGGCCGGCGCGGCAGTCGACGAGAGCCCCACCGCCGGCAGGACGGCCGGCACAGCCAAAGGCGGCAGAACCGGCGCCACAATCGGTTGCGGCAGGGCGGCCAGCCCCGCCAGTCCGGCCAGG
>JAVROZ010000292.1:0-7201 GCA_032162485.1 Mycobacterium sp. | reverse complement strand
GCCGCGTACTTGGCGTGAATCGGCTTGCGCTTGAGCTTCATCGTCAGTGTGATCTCGTCACCACCGGGCTCCCACAAGGTGGGCAGCACGCGGAACCGCTTGATCTGCTCCACCCGGGAAAGCTTCGCATTGCCTTGCGCCACCCCGGCGGCGATCCGAGCGATCACCTCCGGGTCGGAGGCCAGTGCCTCCGGTGACGAGTCGAGACCGCGCTCAGCCGCGTAGTGTCCGACGGAGTCGGCGTCGAAAACGAGCAGCGCGGTGTTGTACGGCCGTCCATCACCGATGGTGATCATCACGCCGACCATGGGACATGCGGCCACGATGGTGTTCTCAATGTTGGCCGGCGACATGTTCTTTCCGCCGGCACTGATGATCAATTCCTTCTTACGATCCACCACCCGCAGGTAGCCGTCGGAGTCGACCTCGAAGATGTCACCGGTGTGCAGCCAGCCGTCGGCGTCGATCGCTTCGGCTGTCTTCGCCGGTTCCTTGCGGTAGCCCTTCATCACCAACGGACCACGCACCAGGTACTCACCGTCGTCGGCGATCTTGCCTTCCAGGCCGGCCATCAGCTTGCCCACGGTGCCCAGGCGCGCGTCGCGTGGGTGGCAGACCGTTGCGGCGCAACTGAGCTCCGACATTCCCCAGAGCTCGGCGATCGGGATGCCGATAGCGGCGAAGAAAGCCAGCGTTTCCCGCGGAATCGGAGCCGCGCCCGAAACCGCCCAGCGCAACTCGCCGAAGCCGAGCTTCTCGCGCAGCTTGGATAGCACCAAGTCGTCGGCCTGAGCCCATTCGGCGGCGACCTCAGCCGACAGCGGCTCACCGGCTAGCAACGCCCGGGCACGTTTGTCGGCCACCGACATCGCCCACTGCAACGCGGCCCGCTTCATCTCGTCGGGTTCGTTGCCCACCGTGAATTCGATTCCGGCCTTGAGCTTTTCCCATACCCGCGGTACCGCTCCCCAGACGGTGGGCCGTACGTCGGGCAGGGCCGACACGATCGCACGCGGATCGGACACCGTGGTGATCTGGGTGCCGAATATCTCCTGGGTGTACAGACAGCACATCCGGTCCGCGATGTGCGCGGTCGGCAAGAACGACGTGCCTCGGTCACCGAACTCAACCTCGAGAACCTCGGCGAGTCCGTAGCCCTCGAACAGCAGGTTGGTGTGAGTCATCTCCACACCCTTGGGGTTCCCGGTGGTGCCGGACGTGTAGATCAGGGTGGCGATGTCGTTTGCTTGCACTGCACGCCACGTCGACTCGAAGTCGAAGTCATCGGGTGCGGCCGCATAAAGGTCGCCCAGCGACAGAACACCGACCGGTTCGCCGTCCAGGCAGATGATGTGGTCGATCGGCGCACCGCTGGCCCGGACCCGGTCGAGGTACTGCTCTTCACAGATCACTACCTTGGTGCCTGCGTTCTCGAACACGTAGGTCAGCTGCTCGGCGGCCAATGTGTTGTACACCGAAAACGACGTGGCGCCAACGTGTTGCGCGCCCACCTCGAGCGGATAGAACTCGACCCGGTTGGCCATCATCAATGAAACGGTGTCGCCGCAGCGGACTCCCAACCCCGTCAGGCCGGCAGCGACTTTTTGAACCTGGTCCGCGTATTCACGCCACGTCAAAGTCTGGGTTCCGCCGGGGGTTCGGAGTGCAACAGCGTCCGGGTCGATTGCCGCGGTCCGCTGAAACGCTTCGCACAACGTTGTCGGACGCTCGGTAGGGGTCATCTTCGTTGCTCCTTGGCGCCGCGCCGGTTTGCCCAGAGTAGTTACTGTCGGTGAGCGTACGTCCGCGGTGCGGCGCTTGACCAACGTGAAACCAGCTTCACGTTCGGGCGCGAGCGTGAAAACAGCTTCCCGTTCGGCGCCAGACGACCTAGTTGCCCAAGCATCCCGGGCCGAGCAACTCCTTGAGGTCGCCCATCAGCGCCGGCGAAGGCGTCACCCGCAACGACTGGTCCAACTCCAGGGTGGTGATCCGGTCACCGCTGATGAGCCGCAAATGCACCTGCGACGTTCCCGGATGCCGCGCCAGCACCTGCTTGAGGGCGCTCACCTTATCGATCGTGCACTGCCGGGTGGGCAGGCTGACGGCCAGCGGCCGATTCGGCTGGGCATTGGAGAAGTCGGGCACCACGAGCTCGTTGGCGATCAAGCTGATGCGGTCGTCGCGAATCGCGACCTTGGCATTGACCAGCACCACCGCGTCATCGGCGATCTCGGCGCCGTAACTGGAGTAGGTGTGTGGGAAGAACATGACCTCGATGCCGCCGGTCAGGTCTTCCAATTGGGCTGATGCCCAGGGCATTCCGTTCTTGTTGACGCGCCGATTCACCGAGGCCAGGATGCCGCCGACGCGCACCTGGGTGTCGTTGGCCACATCCCCATCCAGGATGGCCGGGATCGCGGTGTCGACCTGGGCGGACAACAGGTGGACCACGCCGTTCAGCGGATGCCCGGATACGTAGAGGCCCAGCATCTCTCGTTCCAGGGCGAGTTTGTGTTTGTCCTCCCACTCGTCTTCAGGAACCTTGATGGTGAAGACGGAGTCGCCGGCACCTTCCCCATCGGAGCCGCCGAACAGGTCGAACTGACCCATCGCCTCGGCCTTCTTGGTGCCCAACACCGAATCCACCGCGTCGGTATGCACGAGGAACAGGCCTTTGCGAGGGTGGCTGAGGGAGTCGAACGCGCCCGCCTTGATCAACGACTCGGTGACCTTCTTGTTGCAGGCCGAGATGTCGATCTTGTTCAGGTAGTCCGAGAAGTCGGTGAACTTGCCCTTCTCGCTGCGGGTCTTGATAAGCGAACCGACCACGTTGGCACCGACGTTGCGCACCGCACCCAGCCCGAACCGGATGTCGGTACCCACCGACGCGAAGTTCACCAGAGACTCGTTGACGTCCGGCGGCAGCACGGTGATGCCCAGCTTGCGGCAGTCGGCCAGGTAGACCGCGGCCTTGTCCTTGTCGTCACCGACGGAGGTGAGCAGGCCCGCCATGTACTCGGCGGGATAGTTGGCCTTGAGGTAGGCGGTCCAGTAGGAGACCAGGCCGTAACCGGCCGCGTGGGACTTGTTGAATGCGTAGCCGGCGAACGGAAGGATGGTGTCCCACAACGCCTTCACCGCGCCGTCGGAGAAACCGTTGGCGGTCATGCCTTCGTAGAAGCCCTTGTATTCGGCCTCGAGCACCTCGAGCTTCTTTTTGCCCATGGCTTTGCGCAGCGCGTCGGCCTTGCCCATGGTGTAGGAGGCGACTTTCTGGGCGATGAACATGATCTGCTCTTGGTAAACGATCAAACCGTGGGTCTCGGCGAGGATCTCGCGCAGCGGTTCCTCCAGCTGCGGGTGAATCGGCTTGACTGCCTGGCGACGGTTCTTGCGGTCGGCGTAGTCGTTGTGGGCATTCATGCCCATCGGTCCCGGCCGGTACAGCGCCAGGACGGCCACGATGTCGTTGAATTCGGTGGGCTGCATGCGTCGCAGCAGATCGCGCATCGGCCCGCCGTCGAGCTGGAACACGCCCAACGTGTCGCCGCGACCCAGCAACTCGTAGGTGAGCTTGTCGTCAAGGGGCACTGATTCCAGGTCGAGGTCAATTCCTCTGTTGGCCTTGATGTTTTCCAGGGCGTCGCCGATGATCGTCAGGTTGCGCAGGCCCAGGAAGTCCATCTTCAGCAGGCCGATGGCCTCGCACGACGGGTAGTCCCAGCCGGTGATTACGGCGCCGTCCTGCGGGCGCCGCCACAGCGGGATCGCCTCGGTCAGCGGCTCGCTGCTCATGATCACCGCACACGCGTGCACGCCGGCGTTGCGGATCAGGCCTTCCAGTCCGCGGGCAGTCTGATAGATCGTGCGCACGTCCGGGTCGGTCTCGATCAGGCTGCGAACCTCGGCGGCCTCCTTGAACCGCTCGTGCGCTGGATCGGTGATACCCGACAGCGGGATGTCTTTGGCCATGATCGGCGGCGGCAGTGCCTTGGTGATCCGGTCGGCGATCGCGAAGCCGGGCTGCCCGTAGTGGATCCGCGCCGAATCTTTCAGTGCCGCTTTGGTTTTGATGGTGCCGAAGGTGATGACCTGAGCGACCCGGTCGTGGCCCCATTTGTCGGCGGCGTAGCGCACCATCTCACCGCGACGACGGTCGTCGAAGTCGATGTCGATGTCGGGCGCCGACGGGCGTTCCGGGTTCAGGAAGCGCTCGAACAGCAGACCATGCGGAATGGGATCGATGTTGGTGATGCCCATCGCGTAGGCCACCAGCGAACCGGCTGCCGAACCACGCCCCGGTCCGACCCGGATGTCGACCGACCGCGCGTGGTTGATCAGGTCGGCGACGATGAGGAAGTACGCCGGGAAACCCTTGTCGCAGATGACCTTGATTTCGAACTCGGCCCGGTCGAGGTAGTCCTGACGGACGCCGGAGGGGAAACGTCGCTGCAGACCCGCCATCACCTCGTGGTGTAGCCACGACGCTTGGTCGTGTCCCTCGGGAACCGGGAAAACCGGCATCCGGTCCCGCGGTGCCCACACGTCGGCGTAGGACTGCACCCGCTCGGCGATCAATAGTGTGGAGTCGCATGCGCCGGGCACCTGGTCGTCCCACAGCTGGCGCATCTCGGCGGCCGATTTGACGTAGTAGCCGTCGCCGTCGAACTTGAACCGGTTGGGATCCGACAGTGTCTTGCCGGTCTGCACGCACAACAGCGCCTCGTGATTGTGGGAGGCGTCGCGGGTGACGTAGTGGCAGTCGTTGGTGGCCAGCGGCGGAATGTTCAGCTTGCGCCCGATCTCGAGCAGGCCCTCGCGGACCCGCTGTTCGATCGACAGGCCATGATCCATCAGCTCGAGGAAATAGTTGTCGGCACCGAATATCTCGCGCCACTTCGCCGCCGACTCCAAAGCCTCGCGGTCATGGCCGAGCCGCAGCCGAGTCTGCACTTCCCCGGACGGGCAGCCGGTGGTGGCGATGATGCCTTCGGCATTCTCAGCGACCAGCTCGGCGTCCATACGTGACCACTTACCGAGCTGACCCTCGAACGAGGCCAGCGACGTCAGCTTGAACAGATTGCGCAGCCCGGTCGCATTTTCGGCCACCATCGTCAGGTGCGTGTAGGAACCGCTACCTGATACGTCGTCGGACTTCTGACCGGGATCACCCCAGGTGATGCGACGGGTATCAAAACGGGAACCGGGCGCGATATAAGCCTCGACGCCGATTATCGGCTTGACCCCGACTTTGGTGGCCGAGTTGTAGAACTCGCTGGCGCCGAACATGTTTCCGTGGTCGGTCATACCGATCGCGGGCATTCCCAGCCGCTGCACTTCGGCCAACATCGGCGAGATCTTCGCGGCACCGTCGAGCATCGAATACTCGGTGTGATTGTGCAGATGCACGAAGCTCGGCTCGCGACGAGCGCTAGCGCCAGGAGGAGATGGATCGGTCATAGGGACGCCAGTCTATGACCGCCCACCGACACCGCTTCGGCGTGTCGCCGAACGTGTCTTCAGACGTTTTATCCGTACAGCTCGACGAAATTGTCGAGCGACTTCTGCACGTCTCCTTTGGCCGCGCGAGCCGCCGCGGAACCAATCGGACCGAACAACGCGCGACCGCCCAGATCAACAGATAATCCGAGAGTCGAACCGTCGTCGGTCGGCGTCACGGTCAACGTGACCTTGTACTTCGTGCCGCCTTTTCCGTCCCCCGACATCGCGACCTCGTGCGGCGGCTCCCACTTCGTGATCGTCCATGTCACCCGGTTCCGTAGTCCCTTGGCACTCGCGACACCGACGACCTGGGTCCCTTCGGTGATTTCGTCGGGCAGGTCGCCGCGCCAGCCCTCATGCAACACAAGCCAGTCTCCCAGCGTCGACAGGTCCGACACGTGGTCCCACATGTCCTGCGGGGTCATCGGAACATCCAGGGTCAGGTTCACGGAAGCCATCGCAAGAGCCTAGCCGCGACGGTTTTTGCCGCAGCGGACGATACGCTCGGCGACGAGGCGGGAGGGATGCGCGAGTGGACGAGGATCGGTCGGGTTCGCAGTTCGGGCCGTATCGGCTGATCCGGCTGCTGGGCAGCGGCGGGTTCGGCGAGGTGTATGAAGCCGAAGACACCGCCATGCACCGCGCGGTGGCGCTGAAACTGCTCAGCAGCACGTTCTCCCAGAACCCGGTGTTCCGGGAGCGACTCTTCCGGGAGGCCCGTACCGCCGGCCGGCTGCGTGAACCACACGTGCTGCCGATCCACAGCTGCGGTGAGATCGACGGGCAGGTCTACATCGACATGCGGTTGGTGCGCGGCCAGGACCTCGAGACGGTGCTGAAGCGCGAAGGGCCCCTCGACCCGGTTCGCGCGGTGAGCCTGATACGCCAGACCGCCGCCGCGCTGGATGCCGCGCACGCCGAACAGGTGATCCACCGCGACGTCAAACCCGCCAACATCCTGCTGTCCGGCGACGATTTCGCCAGCCTGGTCGATTTCGGCCTGGCCAATGCTGCCGGCGACGCCCGGCTCACCAAACCCGGCAAAGCCGTCGGCACGTTTGATTACGTTGCCCCGGAACGGCTTTCCAACAATCCAGTGGACCACCGCTGCGACGTTTATGCGCTTGCCTGCGTCCTGTACGAGCTCCTGACCGGCACGACCCCATACGCCGAGCACCGCGACCTGTCCGCGCTGATGGCCGCACAGCTGACCGCTCCGATTCCGCGGCCCAGTGAGCGGCGAGCCGGAGTCCCGGCCGCGTTGGACGAGGTCATCGCGCGCGGCATGGCCAAGAACCCCGATGAGCGCTACTCGACCGCGGGCGAGCTGGCCGCAGCCGCCCAGCGCGCCATCGGCGGCCTCGCCACAGATGCGCAGCCCGCCGGTGGCAACCCCGCGACAACCCGGGAATGGACCACCGCAGCGCCTCCTCCCCCGAATTCGCCAGCTCCTCCACCTCCGCCGGCGTGGGCACAGCCACCCCGCCGAAAGCGGCGACGTCGCAACGCGATTGCCGTCGCTGCGCTCGCACTGGCTGCCGTCGCGGCTATCGTGGCCGTCATCGCCATGGTGCACCGACCCGCACCCTCACAACCCGCGGCACCCAGCACACAGAGGCCCTCATCGACCGTCCCGACGATCTTGAAGTTTCCCAATCTGGTTCTGGCCCGCGGCGTAGCTGTGGACGACGCCGGC
>JAVROZ010000291.1:0-5693 GCA_032162485.1 Mycobacterium sp. | reverse complement strand
CCACGGTGGCTACGGCTTCATGAACGAGTACCCGGTTGCCCGCCACTACCGGGACAGCAAGGTCCTCGAAATCGGTGAGGGCACAACCGAGGTGCAGCTGATGCTTATCGCGCGATCGCTGGGACTGTCATGACCGGCACGTCGATTATCCAGCGGGGCTTGTGGTTTGAGGAGTTCGAGATCGGTACGACCTACCTGCACCGACCGGGACGCACGGTCACCGAGGCCGACAATGTGCTCTTCACGACGCTGACCATGAACACCCAGTCGCTGCATCTCGACGCGGCATGGGCCGCCGAACAGCCGGGTTTTCGTGGCGAGCGGCTGGTGAATTCGATGTTCACCCTCTCCACGATGGTCGGGCTGTCGGTCTCTCAGCTGACCCTGGGCACCATCGTGGCCAACCTTGGTTTCTCCGAGGTGTCGTTTCCCAAGCCGGTCTTTCACGGTGACACCCTTTACGCCGAGACCGTGTGCAGCGGCAAGCGGGAATCGAAAAGCCGCCCCGGCGAAGGCATCGTCACGTTGGAACACACCGGGCGCAATCAGCACGGCGACGTCGTTGCGCGGGCGCTGCGCACGACGCTGGTTCAGAAGAGGCCCACTCAGGAGGATTCTCAGTGAGTTTGCGTGACGCCGGCCCCGGTTGGTTGTTCTGCCCGGCTGACCGGCCCGAGCGTTTCACGAAGGCCGCCGCGGCGGCCGACGTGGTGATCCTCGACCTTGAAGACGGGGTGGCCGCCGCAGATAGGCCTGTCGCCCGCACCGCATTGCGGGACAATCCATTGGACCCCGAACGTACCGTCGTGCGCATCAACGCGAGCGGGACCGACGACCACGCCCTTGATCTGGAGGTTTTGGCCGAGACTGCGTACACCACGGTGATGCTGTCCAAGACCGAGTCGGCCGCCCAGGTGGACGCACTTGCGCCGCGCGATGTCGTCGCTTTGGTGGAGACGCCCCGCGGCGCCCTCTTCGCCGCCGAGATAGCCGCCGCCGAGCGTGCCGTGGGTTTGATGTGGGGCGCTGAGGATCTGGTCGCAGCCATGGGCGGCAACTCCAGCCGGCGGCCGGACGGCAATTATCGCGATGTTGCCCGTCATGTGCGGTCGACGGCCCTGCTCGCGGCTGCCACGTTCGGCCTCCTCGCACTCGATAGCGTGCATCTGGACATCCGCGATGTCGATGGCTTGGCGGCGGAGGCGATCGATGGGGCTGCCGTCGGATTCGACGCGACCGTGTGCATTCATCCGAGCCAGGTTGCGGTGGTGCGCAGGGCATATCGACCCACCGACGAGAAGCTGGCCTGGGCCCGTCGGGTGCTGGAAGCGGCTAAGACCGAGCGCGGGGTGTTCGCCTTCGAAGGGCAGATGGTCGACTCTCCGGTGCTGCGTCACGCGGAAAGCGCGTTGCGTCGGGCAGGAGAATAGCGTTGCTGATCAAGGGATTTGACACGGTGATGGATTTAAAATTGCGATATCGCGGGTCATATCGCAATTCGTAATCGACTCAGGACGAGTTCGCGGTGCTCAGTTTGTCAGCCACTGCTTGACACCGCCGTGACCGGAGCAGGTGCCCGAGTGGTGTGTGCTGTAGGAGTAGGCGCCGTCGCTGCAAATGGCCGTTGCACCTGGTGGCGCGCCATTGCCGCCACCAGCGATGCCCGCACCCTGTCCCGGCGCGCTGCCTCCGCCACCTGCGGATGGGTCAGGGATGCACTGCCCATCCGAGTTCTTATAAGAGCCTTGGCCGCATCGGGCGAGAACGGTCATTGGTCCGCCCACGGTGACCGCTGGCGCCGCCGCCACCGCGCCTCCCGAAATGATTGCTACGGCAAGCAGAAGCCGTACGCGCATGTCTCACCCACTAAATGATCTTGAAATTGAAGGTCCCCCGACCCCGCTACGGCACATTGGCGACTTGATGGGCTCGGCGCGTGGAATTCGCTAAAACTCATAACCGCTACTTGCCGCGCCAGCGCAGCACATTCAACGCGACAGCCACGTTGACGCTGCACTCGGCCAGCGGACGCGGCAGCAGCTCGTCGGCGCGCGCCAGCCGACGCAGCAGGGTGTTGCGATGGGTATAGATCCGCGTCGCCGCGCGTGAGGCGTTGCACTGCTCGTCCACGAAAATCCTTACGGATTCTTGTAATTCGCTTTCCGCTGCCTCGAAATTGCCAAGTGTGTTGTGCACGAATTCGGTAGCGCGATCGGTGTCTGCGGTGATCAACGCGACCAGTTCGACGTCGGCGAACTGTGCGACGCGTTGCGGCGAATTCAAGCGCGCCATCATCTGTTGGGTGGTGATTGCGTCGAAGTGACTGCGACGGAATCCATCGATATTGTTGGCGGAGGGTCCGATCGCGACGCGAATATCGGGCATAGATTCGATCGAATTATCCAGCGCAGCAATGCTTATCGACCGACTCGGGATCCACACCCATCGAGTGGCCGTGCTGGCGAAGATGGTCAGCGGCCGCACTCCTGCGGCATGTCCGAGCGCTTCGGCGGCCCCATCCAGGCGGGCCATGTCGGCGGCCGAATCGTCGCTCCAAATGACGGCGGCCGTGTGGGGGCCGGTCAAGGCGTAACCGAGCCGTGCCTCGGCCCTCTTGCGAGTAATGGGGGCGCCGTCGAGGATCAACGCGACGGTCTCGCGCCGCTCGGCGTGGGTCCCGCGGGTGAGATCGTCGCGCTCCTGTTCGATCTGTGCGGCGATACCCGCGAGCGTGCCATCGATGAATGCGCTGATTGAGCGCGAGCACACGTCGAGCAACTCATGGAGCTCGCCAGGATCTGACGTCAGCTCGAATGCGATCGCCATCAACCGGCGCCACGCCACCGCTTCACCAACTCGATAGGCATCGAGGGTGAACGCCGTTAGTCCGCGGCGGGCGACTTCACGCGCGATGTTCATCGGCTCTGGGCCGGTGTTCGGAGGTACCGGCGCCCCGGGATCGCGGACATTGGCCGTCCCCCAGAAGTACATGTTGGCCCGGTTGCTTCGGCTGACCGCCGCGGCGAGTTCCGGGTCGCCGGCGATGGGAGGGCTGGCCGACAAGACTTCCGCGTCGAGTTCGTCGAGCCACTCGGCGCGGGGGTTGACGGTGATCTGCGCGCACTGCCGAATCAGTTCCCTGACCGGCTCGGACGGACGTTTCCACGGCATTGACCCACAGTAAGTTATTGGTGCAAACTGCACCACAGATGCCATTAGATTGGGCAGATCATCTCTTGGTTGGGACGCCTGCGCCCGCGACGATTGGTTATCGCATCCCGCATCGTCAGGAGCCCAGGACAATGTCGCAGACACACGTAGACACCAACGTCGAGCACGTCGACGTCCTGATCATCGGCGCCGGTATCTCGGGCATCGGCGCGGCGTACTACCTGCAGCGGGAGCACCCGGGTCGCAGCTACGCCATCCTGGAGGCGCGCGGCGCCACGGGTGGAACTTGGGATTTGTTCCGCTACCCCGGGATTCGCTCGGACTCGGACCTACATACATTCGGCTACGAGTTCAAGCCATGGCGCGACGACCACGCCATCGCAACCTCGGACAAGATCCTGGCCTATCTGCGTGAGACGGCCGCGGAGAACGGCATCGACGGGAAAGTCCGCTTCCACCACAAGGTGCACACCGCGGCCTGGTCGAGTGCCGACGCACGCTGGACCGTCGAGGTCGAACGCACCGATAGCGGTGCAAGGGCACAGATCAGCGCCAACTGGGTGTTCTGCGCCGGCGGCTATTACCGCTACGACGAGGGATTTACGCCACAGTTCCAGGGCCGCGACCGTTTCACCGGCCGAATAGTGCACCCGCAGCACTGGCCTGAGGATCTGGATTACACCGACAAGAAGGTTGTCATCATCGGCAGCGGTGCAACCGCCGTCACCTTGTTGCCGGCGATGGCCGAACGCGCCGGGCATGTCACCATGCTGCAGCGCTCACCGAGCTACATCATGCCGGTGCCTTCGAAGGACGCCTTCGCCAATACGGCGAAGAAGCTGCTGGGCGACAAGCTGGGATACGCCCTGGCACGCCGCAAGAACATCTTTCAGCAGCGTGCGGTGTACCAGTTCTGCCAGAACTACCCTGCCCTGGCCAAGCGGATCATCCGAAGCGTCAACGCCAAGCGGTTGCCCCAGGGCTACCCGGTCGACGAGCACTTCAGCCCGGCCTACAACCCGTGGGATCAGCGGCTGTGCGCGGTTCCCGACTCCGACCTGTTCCGGGCCATCAGCAACGGCAGCGGATCGGTGGTCACCGACCGGATCGCGACCTTCACCGAGACCGGCATCCTGCTGGAGTCCGGTCGCGAACTCGACGCCGACATCATCGTCACCGCAACCGGTTTGAACATGCAGGCGTTCGGCGGGATCTCGTTGACAGTCGACGGCTCGCCGGTCAACCTGCCCGATCATGTTGCCTATAAGGGCATGATGCTCTCCGACGTGCCTAACTTCGCCTATGCGATCGGCTACACCAACTCCTCGTGGACGCTCAAGATCGGGCTGCTCTGCGAACACTTCTGCAAGCTGCTGAGCCACATGGACTCCAACGGCTGTGACACCGCACGCCCCGTGCTCGACGACGCGGACATGGAGACTCGGCCGTTCATGGACTTCGCGGCCGGCTACGTCCAGCGGGTGGTACACACGTTGCCGCGCCAGGGTAGCGAGCAGCCGTGGTTGACGTCGATGAGCTACGACGCCGACGTGAAGCTACTGCGCAACGGGGGCGTGGTGGACCCGGCCCTGCAGCTGACGGCATCGGCTGAGGTACGGAGCCGCGTGGCGGTTCCGGCATAATCGTTTGGTGATAGCACCCCAGCCAGCGACTACCTGGTGAGCGCGGCCGTCATCTGGGCAATCGTCGCCCTGACCGAATTCGCCGGACTCATCGCAGTGGGCGTTCTGCTCATCGTGTCTCGGGGGCAGCTCAGCAAGGCACGGCGTGCTCTGGAACGCGTCCGGCTGGAGGGACCACGCCCTAGTCGACGGCGACCCGGAGTTGCCCCGCTCGCGATCCGAAGAGCCTGGCGCACTGCGGATTCCCTCATCAATAAGGGAATCGGCGCGACCGTGCGTAACTCTGTGGAAGACCTTGCAGGATGGGCCCGGGTAGAACGCCCCGACCTCGCCAGGATGACAGCCGACGGCACCGTGGTGATCGCCTTCTCCGATATCGAAGGATCCACCGAGCTCAACGAGGAGCTCGGCGACCGAGGTTGGGTGAAGCTTCTCGAGCGGCACAACAAACTGATCGAAAAGCACGTCAGCGACCACGGCGGCCATGTGGTGAAGACTCAGGGCGACGGCTTCATGATCGCCTTCCCGGATCCCACCAAGGCCGTGCGCTGCAGTATGGCTGTACAACGTGCGCTGCAGTTAAACCCCGAGCGATACAACCACATCCGGGTACGGATCGGCCTTCATATGGGCAGCTCGGTGCGCCGTGGAGATGATCTGTTCGGGCGCAATGTGGCGATGGCCGCGCGGGTGGCGGGCCAAGCCGACGGAGGCGAAATCTTGGTCAGTGAATCGGTGCGCGAGGCGATCGAGAAAGCACCTGACATCGAGCTCGGCATCCCACGGGAGGTCGAGCTCAAGGGTATCCGCGGTACGCATGCGCTGTACCCGGTCGCCCTTTCCGCGCCGATCACGTCGGTAACCGACGAATGAGGGCCG
>JAVROZ010000290.1:0-8289 GCA_032162485.1 Mycobacterium sp. | reverse complement strand
GCTGCCCGAGGGAAAAACGGCCATTGGAGTCGGCGCTGACCAAACCGACCTCGTCCAGGCCGACCAGCAGGCGCCGAACGGTCGACTTAGCCAGTCCCAAGCGCTCGCCGAGGTCAACCAGACGCAGTTGTCCCGGCTCCGCGGCGATCTCGTCCAGGGCGGCCGCCGCGCGACGCAACACCTGGATTCCTTCGTCGCGATTTGTCGGTGGTTTTCGTTCCCTTTGCGCCACTAGTTCACTATAGTGTTCCGCATCGCGGACTGTGAAGACCCGCAATGTGGATCAAAGGAGAAGTCAATGAGTGCATTGCCGGTCGGGCGGCATTTCTTCCGTAGTGATGACGGTTACGAAGCGGCACGCCGCGGCACCGTTTGGAACCAACGGGTACCCGAGCGCTACCCAGAGGTGATCGTGCGGGCGCTTGACATCGACGACATCGTCAGTGCCGTCCGCTACGCCAAAGCCAACGGGCTCAAGGTCAATATCAAGTCGGGTGGACACAGCTGGGCGGCCAACCATCTCCAAGACGGTGCGCTGTTACTCGATGTCAAGGCTCTCGACCACGCGCACATCGACGCCGAGAAGATGACGGCGGTCGTCGGGCCCGGCAAAGGCGGAAGCTTTCTGATGGCCGACCTGGAAGCGCAGAACCTGTTCTTCCCCGGTGGGCACTGCAAAGGCGTGTGTGTCGGCGGTTACCTACTGCAGGGCGGCTACGGCTGGAACAGCCGCGTCTACGGCCTGGCATGCGAGAACGTCATCGGACTCGACGTCGTCACCGCCGATGGCGAGCAGGTCCATTGCGACGAGAATCAACACGCCGACCTTTACTGGGCGGCGCGAGGTTCCGGGCCGGGCTTCTTCGGTGTGGTCACCTCGTTCTACCTGAAGCTGTACCCGCGGCCGGCGGCTTGTGGCACCAGCGTGTACGTCTACCCGATCGACTACGCCGATGAGATCTACACATGGGCTCGCAACGTCAGCGCGGAAGTGGACCGTCGCGTCGAAATGCAGATCGTTGCAACCAAAAGCGTTCCGAATATGGGGATCGACCGTCCGGCCATCGTGTTCGCCTCCCCGGCATTCGCCGATTCCGAGCAGGAAGCCGAACAGGCCCTCTCCATCTTCGGCACCGTCCCCGTCGTCGAAAAGGCCTTAGTTTCGGTTCCTTACATGCCAACCGATCTGCCCACCTGGTTCGACGCCGTGATGAGCAACTACCTATCCGACTACCGCTACACCGCGGACAACATGTGGACGTCGGCCTCTGCCGAAGACCTGTTGCCAGGCGTCCGCAACATCATCGACACGATCCCCGACCACCCGTCGCACTTCCTCTGGCTGAACTGGGGACCCTCACCTACCCGACCAGACATGGCGTACAGCATCGAAGACGAGGTCTACCTGGCGCTCTACGGGGCGTGGAATGACCCCGCCGACGATGCGAAGTACGGCGACTGGGCGAAATCGAACATGGCGGCGATGTCCCACCTGGCCACCGGCATTCAGCTTGCCGACGAGAACCTCGGCCAACGGCCCGCGCGGTTCGCCAGTGATGAGGCCATGGTCAAGCTTGACCGGGTACGCGCCGAATACGACCCGGACGGCCTGTTCAACAGCTGGATGGGACGAATCTGATGGGCACCGATCTCTACCTCGGCTACCGCAACGACGATGCGAGCACGCCGTTCGGTAAATTCTTCAAACCCGAAATGGCCCCCCTTCCACAGCATGCCGTTGAGGCGCTGCAGCATGGCCCTCAGGGCGGGCAGGCGTTGTTAGCGTTCGACGACGTCGCGACCGTCGCCGACGAGGGCTATCAACAGACCGAAAACGGCTACGGAATTCTCGACAACGGCAGCATGCAGGTGTCGATACGCACTGACATGCCCGGGGTCACGCCGCCGATGTGGTCGTGGTGGTTCGGCTGGCATGGCGCCGACACCCGCCGATACAAGTTATGGCACCCGCGCGCGCACCTGTCCGCGCACTGGAAGGACGGGGATGATGCCGGCCGCCGGGGGGCTGCGCGCTACATCGACCGCTGGTCGATCATCAGCGAGTACATCGGCTCGACAATGCTCAGCGCGGCAATACAATTCGTCCACCCGACCACGTTTGGCCTGCCCGCCGACACCGACGACGCGGTGGCGGTCTGCGCACGACTGGGCAGCGGTGACGCGCCGGTGGACGCGGGTTGGTTCGTACACCACATTCGGTCGGCCCAGGGTGGATCCGAAATGCGGTCGCGCTTCTGGATGGGCGGACCGTACATCGCGGTACGCAAAGCCCCCGACCTCGCATCGAAGGCGGTGCGTCCGGTCGCATCGAAGGTCATCGGCGTCTCGGAGGCCACAGCGCGCAATCTCCTGGTGCACTGCGCACAGGAAATGAACCACCTCGCCGGCTTCCTGCCCGAGCTGTACGAGAGTTTCGGCAACGAGTAGAAGGCACCGAGTCACGCATGCGCAGAAGGACTTTCGGCGAAGGCCGGCGCGACGAACCGTTGCACAAGCTGGCATTCGGCCTGCTCGTTCTCCGCGGGCCAGTACACTAGCGACAACACCATCCGTACGACCCATTGGGAGGCCTGCCGATCGTCAACGGTCAGTCCGGCGAGTTCCCCGGCCAACCCGGTAAGCAAGGGCGATGCGGTGAGCGTGGCCATCCCGATGCCTCGCCCAGAGCTGATCATGAGTTGGCTCAGCGGGTCGGATCGAATTAGCTTGAGCGCCAGAGTGATCGCGGTGACGACACGCTCCTGCCCAGTCAAGGCGCGAACCGCCGAACGGATGGCATCGATGATGCCCGCTGCCGCCCGAGCTAGGACGGCATCACGAATCTGGGCTTTGCCGCCGGCATAACGGTAGATGGTCGCTCGCGAACAGTGGACCCGCGCTGCCAGGCGGTCAATGTCGAACGCGTCCAGGCCCTCCCGCGCGATCAAATCATTCGCGGCGTCATAGATGCGTTCGGCGGCCACCCTGCGGCGATCGCCGCCGACCAGCCAATCATCTCGAGGCATCACGTCACCTCTCCTAGACGATCGAGATCCAATCATGCATTATTCTCAGACTTGAGACGATAGTGGGAATTTTTCTCAGCATACCCGCAGGTCCGCCACCTCGGGTGAGACAGCCTGCAGACCGGGCTAGGCTGGCCCCGTTTCAACTTCCGGCAGAGCCATTGACCCGCGAATTTCAGGCGCACAGGCTTGAGCAATGACGGTCGTGTACAGCCCCACTGCGCTTTTCGATGTCGCATCCATGCAGGATCCATACCCGCTGTATGAGCGGATGCGCGCCGCGGGACCCGTTCACCGGATAGGTGACTCGGGGTTCCATGCGGTATGTGGCTGGGCCGCGGTCAACGAGGCAATCACACGGACAGCGGACTTCTCGTCGAACCTGACTGCGACCATGAGGTACACGGCCGAGGGCACCGTAGTTCCATTCGAGATGGATCCACTCGGCGGACCGACTCATGTGCTGGCCACCGCCGACGATCCTGGTCACGCTGTGCACCGCAAGCTACTGGTGCGCTATCTGGCTGCCAAGCGAATCCGCGCCGTGGAACGATTTGCGGCACAAACTGCAGAACGATTGTGGCTCAACGGTCTTGACGATGGACGTATCGAATGGATGAGCGCCATCGCCAACCGGCTGCCGATGATGGTGGTGGCAGAACTGATCGGTCTGCCCCACTCAGACGTCGAGCAGCTTGTGCAGTGGGGATGCGCGGCAACCCAACTGCTCGAAGGTCTGGCCGATGAGGCGCAGCTGGCCGTCGCCGGGGCGGCAGTGCTCGAACTCAGCGGCTACATCGCCGACCAGTTCGCCCGCGCGGCGGCCGACCCGCGGGACAATCTGCTCGGTGAGATGGCTCGTGCCTGCGCCGCGGGAGAAGTGGATACGGTCACCGCGCACGTCATGATGATCACGTTGTTCGCCGCCGGTGGCGAGTCCACGGCCTCGTTGCTGGGCAGCGCAACGTGGATCCTGGCCAACCGTCCCGACATTGCGCACCAGGTGCGGGAGGACCCCGCCTTGCTCGGGGCGTTTATCGAAGAAACCTTGCGCTTCGAGCCACCGTTTCGGGGCCACTATCGGCACGTCGTGCGCCACACCACCCTGGCCGGCGTCGATCTCGCCGCCGACTCGCGACTCGTTCTGTTGTGGGGGGCGGCGAACCGAGATCCAGAGCAGTTCGAGGCGCCCGGCGAGTTCCGTCTGGATCGCGCCGAGAACAGGAGTCATCTGAGTTTCGGTAGGGGAGCACACTTTTGCGTCGGCGCCGCACTGGCTCGATTGGAGGCTCAGATCGTGCTGCGGCTCTTGCTGGATCGTAGCTCGCTCATTGAGGCGGCCGAGGTCGGACCATGGCTGCCCAGCATTCTGGTGCGCCGGTTAGAACGGCTCGAACTGGCAGTAACCCCGCGAAAATAGCTGCAGCACAGAGCCTTACAAGGGCGGCGGCGGCAAGGCACCCGCGGACACAATAAATGCCTCGATAGCCGTGGCCCGTTCGAAACCGTCCACCTCGACCCGCCACTCGTAGATGCCCGGTTCCAGGGGGATTCCGCCCGGGATGTTGAGGGTGAGCGGCATGCGAACCGCGGTGCCGTGGATTGCTCCGGGGAGTCGGCCCGCCTCGGCGGCCGCTTCGAACAGAATCCGCTGCGGGCCCTGCGGGCCCGGCACTGTTACCAGTTGACCGTCGGTGTCGAGCAATTGACAGGTGAGCTTGTGCTGTTTGTTGGTTTCATCCCAGTCGATGTCGAGAAACATCACCAAAGCAAAAGGCGGCGTTGGTGTTTGACATTGCCGCCAACCCAGCCCGAGAGTGTGTACCTTGCCGGACTGGGCGTCGGCTTGAGCCGCGTCCGCAAGAAAAAGGCTGACTTTCATGCGGCAGCCGGCGTCTCGGTCGCCCGCACAGCCGTCACCGCAAGTTGCTGCCCTACGATCGCCGCCGTCACGAGATCCATGAGATCCACGTCCTGTTCCCAATCCGTATGCAATTGCGAGTCGCTGTCGACCTCGTCGCTTCGACCGAGTCTGATTCCGTCGGCCCGATAATACGCCGCGATCAAATCATCGACACCCGTCGGCAATCAGGGGCTGTCGGCCTTATTTGGCGGGTGGCAGCTGACGCGGACCCTCTGGGGACCGCAACTCGCGCGGCCCGCGTCGCCCGGCCAGCTCGCGGCGGTCGCCGTGCCCCGACCCGACCGACAAGCCGGTGAGGTCACGCACGGGCACCTCACCCAACGAATGCCGTGCCGCGTGGGCGCCGATCTGTCCGTGGTCCTCGCGACTGTCCCCATGAGTCGGGTGAACCGCCTCCCCGCGTGACGATTCGATCCGGTTGGCGCCGGCCGTGTTGGCCTGGGCTTCGGGCGCCGCAGATTGCCGCGCCTGCTGCTGGCTGCTGCCCTCGGAACTTTCGGCATCGATCGTTATCTTGCGCGTGCGCTTGAGTGAGAACGCAATCTCCTCGACCTCCTCGTACACCTGCCGCGCGGTGCGCAGCGGCTGAGTCGTGTTATCGATCACTCGCGCAACGAAGGGCGGTACCAGCGGACGAATCCACCGAGCCGCCGCCTTGGTTGCGTCCGGAATCGACGGAATCAGAGGGGCACGTTCCTCAGTGGGTTCGGTTGCTTCGGTTTTTGAGGGCGGTTCGTAGTATTCGACGGCTTCCGCGACGGGCTCAACCGGTGCCGGCAGGTTCTCCGGAACCTCGGCATGAGCGCCCACATCCCCTTGCCCAGCGGGCAATTCGGCGGGTCGGGCTGCTGCGGCCCGGCTGGCGGCCTCGGCTTCGGCGGCGATCGGCAGATACATGTCTTCCTCCACTGGCTCGAAGGTACGCTCCGACGAGGCGTGCACTGGCGCGTCGAGCGCTTCGACGACTCGACGTCGTTGCTGCTCCCGGTCGATTTCGGCTTGGGCCTCGATCGCGAGGCGCGTCTGAGTGAGTTGATGCTCCGCCCACATGATTTCGGCGGTGCGCCGGACCTCGGCCCGCTTGATCGCGATCGCGGTTTCGGCTTCCAGCTCGGCGCGTTCACGCTCGGTGCGCGCAGCGGCGTGACGATCGTGGGTCGTCTCGCCACGCCACGTCCGCAGAATCAGGGGCAGCAGATACAGCAGTGCGAAAAACGCGATGGTCAGGATCCGTAAAACCAACGCACCAACGCTGGCAAGCGTCAGGTCATTCATGGCGACCCAGCGAGCGCCCAGGCCGCCGCGCCCGGCATCGGCGACCGCGGCGTGCCGGGCATCGGTCATGGCTTTTTCGTCCCGCGACACCCTGGCGTCCAGCTCAGTCGCCTGCCGGTCGCGGGCGCCCAACGCCCCATCCAGCTCGCGCTGCGCGTCGGCCAGCAGTTCGTTGGCCGTTCGGGCCTCGGGCCCCCGGCCGGGAACACCGGTGATTCGGGTCTGCGGGCAGGCCGGGGAGGGGTTGTATTCGCAGCGGGCCACCACCAGCGCGTTGTCAAGATGTCCGCGCGCGTTCTCGACCGTCTCATCCAGCGCGCTGCGTGCTGCCCGTGACTGTTGCAGCGCAGACGCGGCTTGAGCTACCGCCGGCGCCGAATCCGCAGTGCGAAGTGCACGTTCGCCAACACGGTGGTCGATAGCGCCGGAGAAAACAACGAGCGCAGCAAGATCGCCGACGATCACGCCGACGGCGACGGCGACGGCGGCGCGACCCGCGATACCGTTCCAGCCCCGGGCTGGACCGCTGGCGATGCCGCGGGTCACCGCGCCGACCAGCAGGCCGAAAACAAGGGTTAGCGCGACGATCGCCCAGATCGGGGTTGACGTGGGGACCGAAGACCGGACCGCCAGGGTGGCGACCAGCCAAGCCAGCGCCGCACCGAACACCACAACGGCGCCGGAGACGGCGTGCATGGAACGCTCGTAGCGCTCGCCGAGTTCACCTGAGTGTCCTCCGCCGAGCCAGGTCAGCAGGGTCGCGATCCGCGAGGCGACCGAGCGCTGCTCAGAAAATTCATGCGCGCGCATAGGACTAAACACCTCCAATTACTTCAAGCGTGGCAGGCCGCCGCCCGACACACCGAATCGAAGCGCCGGCTTGTGGCGTGGTTCACAACAGCTGGCCGGAGCCACAGACCACACGCCGCCGGCATACAGCCGCCACGTTCGAGCCGTTTTCGACGTCGAATTGCTGCGACGCGAGCGGATCAGCGGCCGATGGGGCAGGCGGCATGAGACGGTATGAATTTATGGAGAACCAGGACTTCCTCACCTACGAAGAGTTCGGCCGAAAGTTTTTCGAGGTTGCCGTCACGCCGGACCGGGTCGCCGCCGCATTGGCCGACATCGCAGGCAGTGAGTTCGCTATGGAACCTATCGCGCAAGGCCCCGGCGGGATCGCCAAAGTCAGTGCAGAGGTCAAAATTCAAGAGCCCCGGGTGACTCGCAAGCTCGGCGACCTCATCACTTTCGTCATTCATATTCCGCTGTCCATTGACCTGCTCCTGGATCTGAGGCTGGACAAACAACGCTTCGCGGTCGCCGGCGACATCGCGCTGCGTGCCACCGCGCGCGCGGCCGAGCCACTGCTGATCATCGTCGATGTCTCCAAACCACGGCCGTCCGATATCACCGTGAATGTGTCGTCCAAGTCGATTCGTGGGGAGGTGTTGCGCATCCTGGCCGGGGTCGACGGTGAGATCCGGCGGTTCATCGCCCAGTACGTGAAGGACGAAATCGACTCACCCGCATCGCAGGCGGCGCAGATCATCGACATAGCCACCCAGGTGGACACCGCTTGGCCGGGAAGTTAGCACCACCGGTGGAGCTCACTTCGACGACCCGGACTACACCCAGAACAAACAAGATCCAGATCGCCGGTTTATCGAAGCACCGCACCGGGGTATGCACTTGCGATTCTCAGTCCTGGCACCGCGTTAGAGCTGCGCCGCCGGGAATCATGGACACCTTCGCAGGAGGAGCGAACAGTTGGCACGGGTAGACGTCTCGACGACATCTGAGGTGGATCCGGAGGCCGCTTGGAAGCTCGCTTCCGACCTGAGCCGATTCGATGAGTGGATGACAATCTTCGCCGGCTGGCGTGGCGAGGTTCCGTCGACCATCAAAAAAGGGACCTGCGTCTCGTCCTGCGTCAAGGTCAAGGGCTTTCGCAACGTCGTGCACTGGGAGGTGACCAAGTACGACGAGCCGAATTCGATCGAACTGAAGGGCCGCGGCCGCGGCGGCATCCGGCTCACCGTTGCGATGTCGGTCGCGGATAGA
>JAVROZ010000289.1:0-12757 GCA_032162485.1 Mycobacterium sp. | reverse complement strand
GGGGTGGTGCGGTGGATCTGCAGGTACGTTTCGGTGTAACGCTCGGCGATGCGGGTGCCGGCGAAATCCGACGGGATCACGTCGCCGGTGCGCTGGCGCCAATCGTGCAGTCGAACAGCAAGATCCGCCGCGACGGCGTCGGTGTCCCGGACCGCGGCCTCGGGCTCGTTGCCGATCAGCAGATTGGTGCTCTCCGTTGGGTCGGTGCGCAGATCGTAGAGTTCACGCTCGGGTCGCGGAGCCTGGACAGACGGTGCGACGGCCAATCCGGACGGGCTCTGCTCAATGTCCCACGGCAGGTCCAGCAATGGGCGGGGAACGTAATTCTCGATGTAGCTGTAATCCTTGGTGCGAATCGCCCGGATCGGATCGAATGAGTCGTGGTAGGTCTTCGTGGTGTACACGTGATTGCGCACCGGTTCGGCATCCTGGGGTGCGAACAGCGCGTCCGCATGTGAGATGCCCTCGATGTCAGCGGGCACCTCGACACCCAGCAGGCTCAGCAGCGTCGGCACTAGGTCGACACCACTGAACAACTCGTCGTAAACGCGCGGCGCCACCCCTAGGCGGGTGGGGGGGCGGATCAAGAGCGCTATGCCGGTTCCGGCGTCGTACAGCGTGGACTTCGCGCGCGGGAACGCCGGGCCGTGATCGGTGAAGAACACCACCCAGGTGTTGGCGTCCAATCCGGTGTCGGACAGCGTGTCCAGCATCTGGCCGACCGCCGCGTCCGCGGTGGCGATGGATCCGTAGAAGTCGGCGAGGTCCTGGCGTACCGCGGGAGTATCGGGCAGGTAGTCAGGCAGGTCGACGGCCCCGGTGTCGGCAGGTTCGTAGCGGTCGTGGGGATAGGGCCGGTGGGTTTCAAAGAACCCGGCGGTCAGCAGGAATGGTTGCCCGGACAAGCCGGGGCCGCTGTGCTGGCCTTGTTGAAGCCATTGTTCAAGCCACTGCTGAACCTTCTCCACCACGTACTCGCAGTAGGAGTTCGACACATCAAACTCGTCGAAGCCCAATCGTTTTGGGTACGAGGTCTCGTGCTGCATGCCGAACAGTGCCGAATACCAACCCGATTCGGACAGCAGCTCGGGCAGGGTGCGCACGTCACTGCGGTATTCCCAGCCGTGGTGGGCCAGTCCGACCAGGCCGTTGCTCTGCGGGTAGCGCCCGGTGAACAACGATCCGCGGGACGGGGAGCACAGCGGCGCGGTGGCATGGGCGCTGGTGAACAGAATGCCCTCGGCCGCAAGACGGTCCAGTCGCGGGCTGGAAACGTCCGGGTGGCCGTAGACACCGAGATAACGCCCCAGGTCGTGCCAGTGCACGAGCAGCACGTTCTGGGTAACTTCCCCCGAGCGCTCATCGGTCACTGTCTGTCACCTTCCGCCTGCCTTCCCCTGCCTTTTCCGGAACCCCACCGGTTTTCCGAGACGAATTCCGTCAACGGCCGCGCCGAGGTCCAGCCGTCTAGTTCCAGTGCGGGCCGATCCGGAAACTCGGGCACCGGCCCAAGACACAGGATCGCAACGGGTTCGGCGTCGGCGGGCATCTGCAGCAAGGCCGCCAACCGCTGCGGATCGAACAGCGACACCCACCCCACGCCGAGACCTTCGCATCGAGCCGCCAACCAGAGGTTTTGGATGGCGCACGACACCGAGGCGAGATCCATCTGCGGTAGCGTGCGCCGGCCGAAGATGTGTGCCTGCCGGTCTTCGCACAGCGCCGCCACCAGCAATTCGGCGCACTCGAGAATCCCCTCGACCTTCAATGCAAGAAATTCGGCCTCGCGTGGTCCCAGGGCCGCACCCGTCAGCGCCCGTTCTTGCTCGACGAGCGCGTGGATGCGTTGGCGAAGCTGCCCGTCGGTGATCCGGATGAAGCGCCAGGGCTGCATCAGGCCCACACTGGGCGCCGCGTGTGCGGCTTGCAGCAGGCGTGTCAATACCTCCTCTGGAACTTCACCGCCGGGAACGAAGCGGCGCATATCTCGTCGTTCGGAGATCACGCGGTACACGGCGCGCCGCTCTTGCGCTGTGAACGCGTCATCGGTCATCCGGCAATCGTAGAAACGTCGCCGTCACGGACTGTAGGTGACGCCCACCGCGCGGAAAACGTACTCGGGTGGCACATCGAAAGCCAGCGATCGCCGTGGCAGCATGGCGAGCACATCCTCGCCGATGGCGTCCTTGAAATGCAGCGAAAGGTGGCCGTGAAACCTTTCGTCAACGGCGGCGGTGTCGATGTCGAGTTGCAATCCCGTCGAGGAAATTTCCGCGGAAGCGGCACCCCCCTGCGCCGCGTCCCAGCGCACATCCACGGCGCGGCCGGCCAACTTGGGCACCACCGACAGGGTCGCGAGCACTCGCTGGGAAGTGAAGGCCAGGCAACCTACGTAGCTGGCGATGCTGCCTTGCACTCGAAGGCCCGGGATCGAACCGCTGAATCGCCTGGTGACCGCAACATATTCGGCGAGGTGGATGAGTCCCTCGTCATCCACCTGCGCGTGCAGATCGGTAGGCAACTTGCCGACGCCGAACAACTTGCGAAGAATCACCGCCATGTCGCCAGTATGGGGTCCATTCTCGGTCGGCGCACCGATGCTGGTAACAATCTAGCCCGTGAGAGGCCCAGGGATTGCCCGTCGACCTACCGGAGCCGCGTGGCTTGCCCTCACTGCGATCGTGCTCTACGCCCTGCTGTGGGTAGGACACCGCCAGAACTGGGGCTGGCTGCACACCATCGATTGGTCCCTGCTGAACCCGGCGCACGACATCGGCGTGAAGCACTCCGGATGGGTGCGGTTCTGGGATGACGTGTCTTTTGTCCTGGGGCCGGTGCCTCTTCGGACCTTGGGCTTGGTGGTGGCGCTGGTCCTGCTGGTGCGACGCCGAGTGCGAATGGCGCTGCTCCTGTTGGCCTGCGCACCGCTCAACGGGTGGGTGACGATGGTGGCCAAGGGTCTGGCCCGGCGGCCACGACCGGCGACCGCCCTGGTGCACATCGGCGAGACCTCGTTTCCTTCCGGCCACGCGCTCGAGGCCATGGCCACCGTGCTTGCGTTGCTGACCCTGCTGCTGCCGTTGCTGACCAAACCGCGGCTGCGGGTTGTCGCGATCGCGCTAGGTGGCCTGGCAGTGTTCACGGTCGGCGTTGCCCGAGTGGCATTGAACGTGCACCACCCCTCTGACGTGGTCGCCGGGTGGGCACTGGGATATGTGTATTTCATCTTGTGTCTGTGGCTTTTTCGGCCACAGCCGGTGGTGCCCGCGGCACCTCCCATCACGGCCCCGTGATCCAACCGGGTCTCAACTTTTACTTGACCCTCAGTACGGCTCGTCTGACGATGAAACGATGCGCCGACTGGTTGTGCTGCTGCTGTGTGCTGCGGTGTGCACCGCGGGTATGGCCGCGCTGTTCGCGCCAGTGTTGACTGCTGCGCTTGTTCCGAAGGCCTCGGCCGCCGGCAACCCTTGGTTCGCGAACTCGGTCGGCAGTGCGACGCAAGTGGTTTCGGTTGTCTCGACCGGCGGGTCGAACGCGAAGATGGATGTCTACCAGCGCACCGCCGCCGGCTGGCAACCCATCAAGTCCGGGATACCCACCCACGTCGGCTCTGCGGGCATGGCGCCGCAAGCCAAGAGCGGCTATCCCGCAACCCCGATGGGTGTCTACAGCCTGGACTCCGCGTTCGGCACCGCGCCGAGCCCGGGCGGCGGCCTGCCGTACACGCAGGTCGGTCCGAATCATTGGTGGAGCGGTGATGACCACAGCCCCACCTTCAACTCCATGCAGGTATGTCAGAAAGCCCAGTGCCCCTTCAATACTGGCGACAGCGAGAATCTGCAGATTCCGCAGTACAAGCATTCGGTGGTGATGGGCGTCAACAAGAACAAGGTCCCCGGAGGTGGCGCAGCGTTCTTCTTTCACACCACCGACGGGGGACCCACCGAGGGCTGCGTGGCGATCGACGACGACACGCTGGTGCAGATCATTCGCTGGCTGCGGCCCGGCGCGGTCATTGCGATCGCGAAGTAGGGCCGGCCCCATCAATCTTTCAGGTCTGCCCGAGCGCGGCCGGGCTTGACCTTGAACTTGAGGTCCGCCACCGACATCGTCGCCTCGTAGGTGCGGTCGTAGCCGGTGGCGCTGATCCGCCATCCTTCGGGAGTGCGCCGGTACTGGTCGCGGTAGAACGCCGCACCGATCAGCATGAAGTCGAACTCGGGCACAATGACCCGGTCCTGCAGATACCAAATGCCCGCGGCGGTGTCGCCGTTGACGGTGATCTCCGGATGCGTCACTCGATGCTCGGTGACCACGCCGGGCCCCATCGCCGAGCTCAGATACTCCACCAGGTCCTTGCGATTGTCGAAGTGCAGTTCCTTGCCCAGCGACGAACCGTAGGCCCCGACGATGTCCTCGGTCATCGTGTCGGCGAACTCGTCCCAATGCTTGGTGTCCATCGCCCGCAGGTAGCGGTATTTGACCTGTTGGATCGCTTCGACGTCGGCGGCCGGGGATTTGGCGGAATCAATAGGGCTCACCGGGTCATTGCAGCACACCGGGTCCACCGCGGTGCATCGAGGGCCCGCATCGAACGCGATCTGTCAAGCCTGGCGGCTATACCTTTTCGGTGACGACACGGCATCGACCGGATACCAATGGGGTTGGGGCCGAAACACATACGGGCTGTCCGCGGATATGGTTATCCCGCTGGCTACCGACCCGTTCTCAACGAAGGTAATCGCTCTATGTTCGACCCACTGGGGTTGTCGATCGGGACCATGAACTTGGTCGCCGCGGCTAACGGAAGTTCTCCCGTTATCCGTCGCACCGTGCTCACCCTGTATCCACACTGCGCCCCGAAACTTGGTGTTGTCAGCCATAATTCGGGTCTCGTCGAGCCGATCTCGCTGATGAGTGGCTTCGTGGAACGCATCGGCGACTCGGTGGCGCTGATCTCCCCGGACGGATCAGCTCATGACCCGGACCTGTTGACGGTCGAGGCGCTGGACGCGATGGTCGTCGCCGTCGGCGCCGATTCGAGTTCGTCGGAAATCACGATTGCCGTTCCCGCGCATTGGAAGCCGGCCACCGTGCAGGCCCTGCGCAACGCACTGCGAACCCACGTCGGCTTCGTCCGCAGCGGTATGGCGCCGCTGCTGGTGCCGGATGCGATCGCGGCGTTGACGGCGGTGAACGCCGAAGTCGGCGTACCCACCGGTGGTGTGGTGGGGTTGCTGGACTTCGGTGGTTCCGGCACCTGCGTCACGCTGATGGAAACCAAGGACGAGTTCGAACCCATAAGCGCCACAATGCGTTACGAGGATTTCTCGGGCTACCAGATCGACCAGGCGCTGCTGCTGCACGTCATCGAGGAACTGGGGCAGGGGGATGTCGATCCCACCAGCGCCACCTTGCTCGGTCAACTCGGCACGCTCAGAGAGCAGTGCCGGGAAGCCAAGGAGCGGTTGTCCGTCGACGCCGTCACCGAATTGGCCGCTGAACTGTCAGGTTCCAGCGTCGGGATCGAGCTCACCCGCGAAAAATTCGAAGACCTGATCTCCGACCGGCTGACCGGCTTCATCTACGCGTTCGACGACATGTTGGCACGCAACAACTCAAGCTTTGCAGACCTCGCCGCATTGGTCACCGTTGGCGGCGGCGCCAGCATCCCGCTTGTCACTCAACGTCTTTCGCTGCACACCCGGCTACCGGTCCTGACCGCATCGGATCCGGTAAGCGCAGCCGCGAAGGGCGCCTT
Organism: Mycobacterium sp.; assembly: GCA_032162485.1. Taxonomy (GTDB): domain Bacteria; phylum Actinomycetota; class Actinomycetes; order Mycobacteriales; family Mycobacteriaceae; genus Mycobacterium. The sequence goes on along the minus strand of JAVROZ010000289.1, from coordinate 6,993 downwards.
GCTGATCGCGGCCCGCGGCGAGCTGATCGATCTGCACACCCGGGCTGCTATCGGGATGATCACCGACGTGGCTGGTACCAGCCTGATCGAATCACCCCCCCGTGACGTGCTGGTGATCGACCACGACGCGATGACGGATCGCGAGCTGGCGTGGTCGCAAACCGAGTTCCCCGAGGTACTGACGCGGTTCGACGGCGGCGGCGGTGGTGGCGGCGAACCGCACAACCCGTTCAACGACGACGGCGCCTGCTTCTCGATGCGGTTGAACGTGATCGACCGGCCCAAAGAGCCCCCCTGGCGGCGCTTCCGGTTGTCGCAGGTGCTGATCGGCCTGTGCGCCGCGGTGGCCATGACTGCGGTCGGCGGGGTGGCGATCACGCTGACCGCCATCGAGTCGCGTCACACCCCGCACCAAGCCCCGATCGTGCCCAGCGTCGCACCGTTACCGACGTCGCCGGATGCGAAGCTGCCGGCTGCCATTCCGACCAGTCCGCTCGCACCGAGCCCCCTGCCGCCCCCGCCCAGCGAGGTGCCGGCGCCTAGTGCCGTGGCACCGAGCAGTGTCTCAACCCCGCCGCCACCACCGCCCGAACCGCCACCCCCACCGCCACCACCACCGACGATGACGACGACCAGACCGGCACCGGTCACCACGACGCGGCCGCCGACCACTGCGCAGACCACGACGCCGCTCACTACCGCTCCGCCAAGCAGCACCGAGCAGCCGAGCGCGGCGGAGTCGCCGACTACCTCTGAGCCACCGCCGGTGAAGATGACCACACAGTGGCTGCACGTCCCGCTGATACCGGTCCCGATACCGATTCAGGTGCCGGCGAACCAGGTGCCGGCGAACCAGGTCCCGCAAAACCAGGTCCCGCAGAATCTTGCGCCGCAGGATCCGGGCCCGCAGAACCCATTTCAGAGTCCCGGCAGCCCCTAAACCCTCAACCTCGGGTATAGCCGTTTCATTTGAGCTTGATCAGAATTCCTTCCTGCCTCGACGTGCGCGAGTAGGGTTCAAGCTGGCAAACTGTATAGAGGCCAGCTCGACGGTTGCTCCCGCAGGGGGCGAGACAATCAGTCGACGGCGGCCCGCGCGGTGCGTCGGTTCGCCTAGACCCCGTCGCTAGCTCGCACGTGGCTTGGAGGGGTTATGGACATCGTGCTTGGGGTATCGATGGAGCCCTCAGCAGTCCGAATGGTGCTGATCGAGGGTGCAAATGCCGACGGCGTGACCGTCGAGGAAGACAGCCTCGAGGTCGCCGCGCCGAAGGCTGGAGTTGGCGGAAAGTCCGAGCCTGACGCTGCCGCGCATGTGATCGCCGCGCTGGTCGGCACCCGCGAAGGCGCCGATGAGGCCGGCTATCACCTGACCTCGACCGGGGTGACGTGGACGGACCCGGGCGAGGTTGCGACCCTGCGTGCAGCGCTTGCCGCTCGCGATGTTGGCAGCGTGATGCTGGTCTCCCCGTTGCTCGCTGCTGCCGCTTTGGCGCAGACGGTGGGTTCCGTGTTGGACTACGAGCACATCGCGATGTTGTTCATCGAGGTGGACAGCGCAACGCTGGCCGTCGTCGATATCGCCGACGGCTCGATCGTCGACTTGCATCGACATTCTCTGAAAAGTGCCTCGCTGGCCGCTGAGTTGGTGACGATGGTCGCCGGTCTGGATGCGCCCTCGTCGCGGGCTGACGGCGTGTTCGTCGTCGGTTGCGGTGTCGACATCGTCGGGATCAAGCCGGCCTTGGAGGCGGCGACTTCGCTGGTGGTCAGTGTTCCCGAGGAGCCGGAACTGGCATTGGCGCGAGGCGCGGCGCTGGCGTCGGCCAATGCACCGCTGTTCGCGTCGACAACTTCGGCACTGGCATACGCACTCGACCCGGGCACCGGTGAGGTGAACCCACGCGCCCTCGCCCCGAGCTATCTCGACGTCTCCGCCGTTGCCGGCGTCAGCGAAGGCTCGCTTGCCTACAGCGCGGTGGACGACGGACACGAAGCCGACCTTCCTGACGCCGAAACCCGGCGTAAGCCGTTGGCGCTGGTCACCGGTGCCATTGCCGGCGTAGCCGCTGTCGCGGCGGGGTTCCTGGTTGTTTCGCTCACCGCCGATGTGCGTCCGACGACTGCCCAGCAGCCCGGCACGCGCGACCGTGTCGAGACGCCGGCGATGGGAACGCCGGCCACCGAGTTGCCGGCGCAGGTACTGCTGCCAGGCATGAGTTCGGCACCCGCTTCGGCACCGGCTTCGGCACCGGCACCGCCTCCGCCCGTCGAGGTTGCCGTGCCGCCGCCTCCCGTCGTGCAGCAGCCGCCGCTAACCGTCACGAAACCGGCCCAGGCCCCGGTGTACATGGCGCCCGCGCCGCAGCCGCGTCGGGCGCCCGCGCGGCAGGCCGCCCCGCCGGTGGAGGCTCCGGTACCGCAGGCTCCGCCACCCGCGCCGCCGCCGGCGGCTCCGCCAGCAGCTCCACCCGCGGCCCCGGCACCGGTCATGACGGCGTACCTGCACCTGCCGTTCTTCTCGATCCCGATCCCGATCAATCCGCCGGCCCCGCCCCCGCCCGCCCCTGGGCCGCCCGGCCCCTAGCCACATGACGTGGCGAATCCGGTCGCTTGAGCGCAGACTGGGGAGTAACAGCTGAGTTGCTAGGAGGTCGCGTGAGCGACAAGGGCGGTTTCGGGTTCGACCCCGACGATTTCGATCGAGTGATAAGAGACGGAACGGAGGGCCTGCGCGACGCTTTCGAGCGCATCGGCAGGTTCGTCGGGACCCCCGGCACCAAGACGGGCTGGTCGGCCATCTTCGAGGATCTGTCCCGGCGCAGCCGCCCGGAGCCGGAGACCACCGGCGAAACCGGTGACGGAGTTTGGGCCATCTATACGGTGGACGCCGACGGCGGCGCCCGCGTCGAACAGGTCTACGCCACCGAACTCGATGCCCTGCGTGCCAACAAGAACAACACCGACCCGAAGCGCAAGGTGCGCTTTCTGCCGTACGGCATTGCGGTAAGTGTTCTCGACGATTCGGCGGACCATCCGAAGGACGACCCGCCGGTCGATCCCGCCTAACCGGCCGCGCGGCCAGTTCTCGGCAGACCGCGGCCCCGGCTGTCGTCTGCTCAGCCCTGCTCGACCGTGTTCCCACTACCGGTCTTGTTGATTTTCGGCGACCCGGAGTGATAGGTGACTTTGTTGTTCAGGCCGGTGGCCTCGATGGTGTCAGCGGTATCGACGGTGACGATGTTGTTGAGTCCGGAGACGGTGACACTGCCGCAGTGCCCGGTGAGCGTCACCGTGTTGGAGATGCCACTGACGGTGATGGTGCTGTTGCCGCTGCAGGCGACCGTCTTGTTTTCGTTGATGCCGGAGACGATGACCGGCTGGCCCGCGGGCTCGGTGGCTGACGGGGACGGTCCGCCACTGGGCGCGTGCGTCTTCCCAGTGGAGGGCCCGGTGGAGGGCGCCCGGCCGCTCGGGGTAGCTGCCGAGGTGGTTTCGGTCATGGACGGCACCGTGAGGTCATCATGGGAGAACTGGCGGGCGGCGTAGGCGGCGATGCCGCCGACAAGCACGAGCACGGCGACGATGCCGACCGCGGCCAGGATCCAGAACCAGCGCATGCCCGATGACGACCTGGGCGTGGTGCCTGGGTATGGGCTGCCGTAACCGTATGACTGCGGTGGATTCGGCGACATGGTCGGCGGCCCCGAATAGGCGGGCGGCGGCTGCGGTCCGGGTGGGGGTGGAACCGGTCCCGGCGGCGGCGGCGGATAGCGATAATCGCTGCCCTCGCCCAGCTCGGATGCGTGCGCCCGGTCAGCCAGCGGCTGCTCCAGCTCCCGGATCCGGGCTTCCGGGTCGTCCTCGGAGTTCATCCTGGAATGCTCCCATACAAGGACTGCTCCTCACAGATAGGAATGCTCCGCGCACCGGCAGCGCGGGCGAATAGGCTCTGCACCGTGCCCGAGTTGCCGAATCGTCAAATCCTGTTGAGCCGCCGTCCCTCCGGGCTCGTCCAGCCCGACGACACCGAGCTGGTGACTAGGCCGGCGCCCGAACCCGCAGCAGGTGAAGCGCTGTTGCGCACCACCTATGTCGGCCTTGATGCCGCAGTCCGGACCTGGCTCGATGACCAGCCCGGCTACCTGCCGCCGGTGCAGCTGGGCGAGGTCATCCGGGCGGCCGGGATTGGCCAGGTCGTCGAATCACGCTGCGACGCATACGCCGTCGGTGACATCGTCACCACGCTGACCGGTTTCCAGGAGTACGTGATCATCCGCGACGACATCTTCAGCACACCCATTCCGGGTGAAACCGATCAGCTGGCGATCATGTCGGTGTACGGCCCGACCGGTGCCACCGCCTACTTCGGGATGACCGACATCGGTCGGCCTCAGCCCGGTGAGACGGTGGTGGTCTCGGCTGCCGCGGGGGCTACCGGATCGGTGGCCGGACAGATCGCCAAGGTCGCCGGGGCGCGGGTGGTGGGAATCGCCGGCGGTCCGCAGAAGTGCCGCGCGGTGGTCGAGGACTTCGGGTTCGACGCCTGCATTGACTACAAGAACGAGGACGTCGCGGCAGCGCTGAAGGAGCACTGCCCCCGCCGCGTCAACGTCTACTTCGACAATGTCGGCGGACCGATCCTCAACGCCGTGCTGGGCCGGCTGGCCCCGAAGGCACGCGTGGTGCTCTGCGGCGTCATCTCCAGCTACCTCACCGGTGAGCATCCGGGCCCGGCCAACTACGTCAACCTGCTGTCCAGGACCGCAAGCATGCAGGGGTTCAACGCACTCGACCAGTGGGGCCGCTTCGACGAGGCATTCGCGAACCTGCGCCAGTGGGAGTCGGAGGGTCGCCTGCGGCATCGGCAGACCATCTTCGAGGGCATCGAGTCGTGCGTCGATGCCCTCAACGGGCTGTTCACCGGGGCCAACATCGGCAAGACGTTGGTCAAGGTGAGCGACCCAATCTAGGGCGCGGCGGGCTGCTATTCTCCCTTGCCATGTCACAGATGGACCGTCGCCGCATGCTCATGATGGCGGGATTCGGCGCGCTGGCGGCCGCCATCCCGGCCCCGCTGGCCGGGGCCAGCCCGCCCCGGAATCCCGCCCCCGCCGCACCTTCGACGGGGACGACCGGTGGGTTTATCTGGCACGACGAGTTTGACGGACCGGCCGGCTCGGCGCCCGATCCGGGGAAATGGGCAGTGTCCAATTACCGGACGCCTATCCGGAACCCGAACGGTTTCGACCAGCCCCAGTTCTGGGGTCAGTACCGCGACAATCGGCAGAACGTCTTTGTGGACGGCAACTCCAACCTGGTTCTGCGTGCGACCCGGGATGGCGGCGGCTACTTCGGCGGCCTGGTCCATGGCCTCTGGCGGGGCGGCGTGGGAACCACCTGGGAAGCCAGGATCAAGATGAACTGCCTCGGACCCGGCATGTGGCCGGCGTGGTGGTTGTCCAATGACGACCCCGGTCGTAGCGGGGAGATCGACCTGTTCGAGTGGTACGGGAACGGCACCTGGCCGTCCGGAACCACGGTCCATGCGAACCCCGATGGCACGGCATTCGAGACCTTCCCGATCGGCGTGGACGGCGGCTGGCACAACTGGCGTGTCCGCTGGGATGTGACCGGGATGTACTTCTGGCTCGACTACGCCGACGGCGCTGCGCCGTACTTCTCCGTTCCGGCGACCGGCATCGAGGATCTGAACGAACCGATTCGCGAATGGCCGTTCAATGATCCGGGTTACACGGTGTTCCCGGTCCTCAACCTGGCGGTCGGCGGTTCCGGTGGTGGTGACCCGGCGGCCGGTACCTACCCGCAGGAGATGTTGGTCGACTGGGTCCGCGTCTTCTAAACGTGGATCAGTTGCTCAGGTACAGGTACCAGAGCCCATCGTCATGCTGGTGGCACGCAAAATGGGTGTACGCCCCATTGTTCTGCGTGATCTCCACGTGTGGGCCGTCGGCCAGACAACCGGCCTCCGACGCGTAGTTGCCCTCGACTTGCACTTCGTCAGCGTTGGCGACCCCGACTCCGAGGGTCAGCAACCCGCTAACTGCCAGCACCCCGGCAGCGACAACAGTCCTCATCGATAAACCCCTTTCGGTCCGCCAATCGAGATGGCGGCTGCCCGAGTGGCCGCGCGAACCCGAACTGCCCTGGCATTGCGCCTAAGAGAAAACAGTGAGGTGAGGATAACAGCGTGTGCAAGGTGCGATGCACCCCCGGCGCATGGTTCTATAAGAACCGTTTTAGAAAGCTGGCCAGGGATGGCGCGAGTCAGAAGTCCCGGCTTTAACGAACGGTGGTATCTGAATGGATCGTCGCAGCATGTTGTTGACGACAGGCCTCGGAATGCTGGCAGCCGCGGCCGCGATCCCCATCCCCGAAGCGCAGGCGCACCCGACGCCGCCCCGGGCGCCGTCGGCGGGTGGCAGCGGACCCTACATTTTCCAGGACGAGTTCGACGGCCCGGCCGGCTCGGGTCCCGATCCAGGCAAGTGGACGATCCAAACCTGGCAAGACGACGTGTTCCCGCCGGTCGACGGGATCTACACCGACAATCGCAGCAACGTTTTCCAAGACGGCAATTCCAATCTCGTCCTGAGGGCAACCAAAGACCTCGGCGGATACTCCACCGGCAAACTGCGCGGCAACTGGCGGGGCATGATCAACACCACCTGGGAAGCCAAGATCAAACTGGATTGCTTGTCGCCCGGCCTGTGGCCCGCATACTGGGCTGTCAACGAGGACCCGATGCCCGACGGCGAGGTCGACATTTTCGAGTGGTACGGCAACGGCAACTGGGCGCCGGGAACCACGGTCCACGCGGCATCCAACGGGAAGACCTGGGAAGGTAAGTCGATCCCCGGTTTGGTCGACGGTGGCTGGCTCACGTGGCAAATGCGCTGGGATGAAGCCGGTTTCAAATTCTCGCGCGATGGCGCCCAATACTTCGCTGTTCCGCCCAAGCCCATCCACGTC
>JAVROZ010000288.1:0-9533 GCA_032162485.1 Mycobacterium sp. | reverse complement strand
CCGTTGCGCATCAACCCGCACACGGCCTGGGCGGACGCGATGGCTTGACCTGGGTCGGGAACCGTGATGCCGGCGTTGGCCAGGGCGGCAAGGAACGCCGCGTCGCCGCCTCCGGGGTCGCTGTGCGCCGGAGCCGCGAAGCCGAGCATCGCGATCGCCGCAACAACGGCTGACAGGAGTCTGAGTTGAGCCATCACCCCGGAAGCCACCTCACTGCGCGTCGGGCAACATGATCTTGGGCTTGTCTGAATTGGAGACGTGTACGGCATGGATGCCGGGCTTTTTCGACAGCTTTTCCAGTAGACCGTCGAGTCCGGCCTTATCGACGTTCCAATGTTGCACCGCCTCGGGCTCCTGCTGCAGCTTGGCGATGACGCTGTCCAGTTTGACCGGTTCCACCGGGCCCTTACCGCCGTTGGCGCGGGCCCGGGCGCCACTCCCACTGAGGACTTCGGCGCCGGCGGTGCCCATGGCGCCACCGGTCATGCTTCCCAGCGCCGCCTGGCTGAGCAGGCTTGCCGGCATCCCTGCCGCGGGTGCCGCGGCCAGGCTGGTGGCCGGTATCGCGGTCGAAACCATCCTGATCGCCGGCGTGGCCGATGCCCAGCTCGGGGGTACCGACAACTTCCCCACCACATTGGCCTGGCCCACGCCCGTTGAAACCGTGCTGGTCAGGCCGGTCTGGCTGGAAGTTGGCGCCATCCCCAGCCCCGCTCCCAGCGCCGACTTGGGTATGTCCTCGATCGGAGGTTTATAGAAGATCTTGAACTCGGTCATGCCGAGGTTGGGCCCGCTCAAGGTGTCGTTGGCGACGGTGCTGAACCGGCCGATGTCGGCGAGGATTCCGAAGCTGTTCTCATACGTCGAGGCGGCCAGCGGGGTCCCGGTCAGAGTGTTGAGTATCTGGCCCATGAACTGCATGTATGAGGTGCCGGCATCCCCGAGACCCTGCAGAAGCTGCAGGACGATGTCGAATGGGAAGATCGGTGCCGCTGTCGGCGCGGCCGTCGCCGCCGCCGTACCGGCGGCCAGGCCGCTGGCTTGCCCGACCGCGGCTTGTTGGTTGACGAGTCCGGACCCATTGGTGACCTGCGGGGGTTCGGTGTACGGCGTCAGCCTGGCAGCGGCCGCCGACGAATTCGCGTACCCGAACATTGCCGCACTGTCCTGGGCCCACATTTCCCCGTACTGCGCTTCGAGCGCGGCGATCGCACCGGTGTTCTGCCCGAAAATGTTCGTTGCCACGAGCAACGCCAACTGGGTGCGGTTGATCGCTATCTGCGTCGGCGGCACAACTGCGGCGAAGGCTGTCTCGTAGGCGCTCGCGGCCGCCTTCGCCTGGTCGGCTGCCACCTTGGCCTGCGCCCCGGTGGCGGACATCCACCTCACGTACGGTGCTGCGGCCGCCGCCATGGCGGCCGATGACGGACCGGTCCACGATTCGTTCGCCAAGCCGTCGATGACCAATCCGTAGGAGGCCGCCGTGGACTGCAGTTCGGTTGCCAGCGCATCCCAGGCCGTGGCAGCCGCGATCATCGGCCCCGAGCCCGGCCCGGCGTACATCTGACCGGAGATGATCTCCGGTGGTCGCACCGCGAAACTCATCAGCCCCGCCCTCCTTCCATGGACGTCATCGGTCAGTCCGCCGGTATCACGATGATGGTCGCCGTGGTGGCGACCTCTTCGGCCGCTGCGGTGCCGCCGCTGATGCTGGCAGCGCCATTGCTGACGGTGCGGATACTGGCACCGGCCAGCGCGCGTCCGGCGAGGCTCGCCATGGCCATTTCGCCGAATACGCCGCCCTCGGCCGCCGCAGGAATTGCCGGCAGAGCGCCGGGACTCACACCCGGAAGCATGGATGCCATCGTCCTCATCACGGGTGCTTCCGTCACCCAGCCTTGTGGCACCGACAGCGATCCGACGAGGGTGGAATGTCCCATCGCCCCTGACACGCCGCTCCCCGGCGTCGCGGACGCCACATAGCCGGCGCGCAGCGGCGACAGGCCGGCAAGCGGCTTCCCGCCGGTATTAAGAAGTGAGGCGACGCCGGGCGCATTCTGCGAAAGGCCGAGGATCTGCAGGGCGAACAGATACCAACCGCCGCCAATGACGATGGGAGCGATGGGGCTGTATGCGCCGGTGATGGCGGCGAAAAAGGGGCGAATTGCCACGACAAAAGGGTTGATGGCTTCGATGATGTCCCCGGCCGGCGTCGCCGCCGCGGGGGCGGCAGCGGCCGGCCCCACGGTTTGTAGCGCATTGGGTATGACGTTCATCAACTGGGACAGTTGTGACTGGATTTCGGAGGCGCCGACCGCCTCCGCCGCGGCCGCTGACTGTCTGGCCGAGCCTGACGGGTCGGTGGTTTGCGGCGGCTCGGTGAATGAGGTCAACTCCGAGGCAGCCGCGGAAGAGCCAGCGTAGCCGTACATCGCCACGGCGTCCTGTGCCCACATTTCGGCGTACTGCGCTTCGGTGGCGGCGATTGCTGCGGTGTTCTGACCCAAGATGTTGGTAGCGATGAGTGCCATCAACAGGGCCCGATTGGCCGCGACCACGGTCGGCGGCACCGTGGCTGCGAATGCGGTCTCGTAAGCGCCCACGGCAGCTTTGGCCTGCATCGACGCCTGCTCGGCTTGCGTGGCGGTTGCGGTCAGCCACGATACAAATGGCGCCGCCGCGGTCGTCATCGCGGCGGCCGACGGACCTTGCCAGGACCCGACTGTCATGCCTTGGATCGTTGACTCGTAGGACGCCGCGGTGGAATGCAGTTCGGCAGCCAACCCGTCCCACGCCGCCGCGGCTGCCAGCATCGGTCCGGAGCCTGCCCCCACATACATCCGTCCAGAGTTGATTTCTGGCGGTAATGCCCCGAAGTCCATGTCTTCCCCTCCGGTCCCCTTTGTGGCCGCCATCGTAATCACGGGTTAACACTTCTGCCTGGAAGGCTCCCGACCTCATATGAAACTCACCAGCTACCCCAATGGTGCTCAGCACAATTCCACGTGTTGATGGTCTAGAGAAGGGACAGCGCATCAAAACCGCGTGACCACACGAACTTCTTGCAGCTCCGAATGATCCGACAGCCTTTGATGCGGCATGATCGCCCGAGAATTAGGCTCTGTTCAAGCTAATAAATCATGTGCGCGGATGGGCGCGGAATGTCAACTAAAACCGAGCGCGCCAGATCACCGAAGTATGCGGATCCAGCAAATGTTTCAGGATGTCCGAGTTGCAGAGCGGACATTTAACCGCTGGAGCCCCAATAGGCGCCAGCTCGAGTCAGCTCTTGGAAAGGTGTTGAGGGCAGTAATATTTCGCCGAGAGGACGGCAAACTGGGCTGCGGCGTCCATGTTGAAGGCGGGGTTGTGCGTCTTGACGTCGTGGACGAGTTCCAGCCCTGATTCCCCGTTGTTCAAGCAGGTGCACACCGCTCTGGCTGAGCCGACGGCCGAAGCCGGGTTGCTGTAACCGATGTCGGCTCCCCGCAGAGCGGCAAGGAAAGCCCCGTCGTCGCCCGCCGGCGCGTCGTCCGGGTCACCATACGCCGGCGCGGCCAGACCGATCATGGCGCACACGCCGATTAGTGCTACTAGTCTTCTCATCACACACCTCTTCTGTTCAGCAGCAACATGTTTCAGGGGTATTAACCCAACTGTGCGTCCGGCGGCACGACTCTGGCCTTCTCAGGCTTGGACAGGTGCACCGCATGAATGCCGGGTTTCTTCGCCAATTGTTCGAGCAGGCTGTCCAGACCCTCTTGATCGACGGTGTGGTGCTGGACACTTTCAGGTTGCTCCGAGATCTGGGCCACCAGACGCTTGAGATGCTCGGGTGATTTGAGGTCTTTGAGGTCTTTGAGCGGAGTTAGACGGCTCCGGACGCCGGTGCCGGCCAGCGCACCGGGAGCCCCCGCGCCCAAGGCGCTCCCCGCCATACCTGCGAGGGACATCGAGCTCAGCAGGCTTCCCGCGCCCAGCTCGGCGGCGGGCACGGCCGCTGGCCCGGCGGCCGACAATGCCGCAGCGACCGTCTGGATCGCGGGGGTATTCGCGGCCCAGCTGGGCGGAACCGTTAACGATCCCACCAACACACCCCGTCCGAAATTCACCGATGGGATCGCCGATGTAGCACTGGTCAGCCAGCCTCGGCCCCAGCTGGGAGCCGAAAGGCCGCCCCCTAGAGCGTCCTTCGGAAGTTCGCCAAGTACCGCAGCCGATTTCGGTCCGAATTTGAGGAACTGAGATGCCGGAAAGTTGACCAGTAGGCCGATGTCGTTGAACCCGGTGGTGAAGCCGAGCGGAGTTTTTATCGCGTTGTACAGGCTGGCGTATGTCGATGCCCCGGCTGACCCGAACAGCCCGTTCAGCATCGAGTTGAAGGTCTGTGTGTAGTCGGTGCTGAGATTTGCGGCTACCTGAAGCAGCTCCGACATCGGGTCACTCGCGGTCAAGATCGACTGGACTACATTGCCGGTCGCGGCGCCCGCCGGTTGCCCCGTCGCGAGAGCCTGGTTGGCGAGTCCACCGACATTGACAATCTGCGGCGGCTCGGCGAACGGCGTCACCTGAGTGGCGGCCGCCGACGAGCCGGCATAGCCGTCCATTGCTGCGGCGTCCTGGGCCCACATTTCGCTGTACTGGGCCTCGGTGGCCGAGATCGCGGCGGTGTTCTGTCCGAAAAGGTTGGTGGCGACCAACAACGCCAATTGGCTACGGTTCGCCGCGATCTCGACCGGTGGCACATGTCCGGCGAACGCTGCCTCGTAAGCCGACACCGCCGCAGTGGCCTGGCTCGCCGCCTGTGCGGCCTGCGCGGCGGTAACGCTCATCCAGGTTGCGTAGGGGGTCGCCGCGGCCGCCATGGCCAGCGAGGACGGACCCACCCACGGCCCGCTGGTGAGGCTTGCGATCACCGACGAATACGACGCGGCCGTGGACTGCAATTCAGTGGCCAAGCCGTCCCAGGCGGCGGCAGCGGCCAGCAGTGGACCCGCTCCGGGCCCGCTATACATCCGCCCCGAATTGATCTCCGGCGGAAACGCTGCGTAAAACATCTCTGACTACCCCCTACCGGAAGTGCGCACTTGATTTGGGTTCAGCACCATCAGTCCTCAAGCGCCGGAAGCACGAAGATCATGGCCGCGGCTGGATCGGCCTCTGCGACAACGCCGCCGAGCGAAGAGGCCACTGCGCCGCTGCTGCCGCCCGAGCCCGCAGCGGTGGCGCCCAGGGCCCGTCCAGCCACGCTTGACAAGGCCATTTGGCCGAAGACGCCGGCCTCGCCCATCGAGGCCGTCGGAGCGGCGGCTGCCGCCAGATTGGCGGAAAGCGTCTGGGCCACCGTTCTGATGGCCGGGGCCGCGGTGGTCCAGCCCTGCGGCACCGACATACTTCCCACCAAGGCGGCGCGACCCATAGTCCCCGAAACCGGTGCTCCCCCGACGCTGGCGGAAGTCAGATTTGCGCCCAGCGAATTAGCGATGGGTGCCAGCGAGCCGCTGGCCGCTTTCGCTGGAGCGAAAAACGATTGCAGACCCTGTCCGTTTTGTGCGTACGCATACACCTGGCCGAACGACAGGAACGGCCCACCAGGTATCGAAGTAAGTCCTTGCGCAGAGAACGGTCCCGTGATGGTGGACGCCAGGGTGTTCCAGTTCGCCAGGTCGGTCACAACCGCCGGTGGCAGCGTCGCCGAGCCGATTTGTGGCAGCGCGAGTCCCGGCAGGAACGATGTCGACCCAGTCGTCGGCGACGCCCCAACGGTGGACGCCAAGCCTTGCAGCGCGTTCGGCAGCGAGTTGATGAACTGAGACAGTTGGGTGGTGATATCCGAACCGGCCGCGGTACCGGTGAGCTGCGACGCCGCTGCCTGCGCCGTCCCCGAGGCGTTCGTAGTCTGCGGCGGTTCACTGAACGGCGTCAATTGCGTTGCAGTGGCCGACGATCCGGCATATGAATACATCGCTGCGGCGTCCTGAGCCCACATCTCCAGGTATTGGGCCTCAGTCGCCGCGATTGCGGGAGTGTTCTGGCCGAAAATATTGGTGGCGATCAACGCCAGCAGCTGTGCGCGATTGGCCGCAATCACCGGCGGCGGAACGGTCGCCGTAAATGCGGCCTCGTATGCACCCGCGGCGATTTTCGCCTGCATCGCCGCCTGGTCCGCCTGGCTGGCGGTCGCAGAGATCCACGACACGTACGGCGCGGCCGCGGCCGACATCGCAATCGACGTCGGACCCAGCCAGGTTCCGACGGTCAAGCCCTCAATCGTCGACGCGTAAGCGGCTGCGGTTGAATGCAATTCGGCTGCCAGTGCGTCCCACGCCGCCGCGGCGGCCAGCATCGGACCGGCCCCAGGACCGATGTACATACGCCCCGAGTTGACCTCAGGCGGTAGCGCCCCGAAATCCATACCTGTGCCCCTCAATCCCCTCGCGCCGCTATATCACGGCACCATTGTTCTAACCGCAAGATTTGCCCCGCACGGAATTCGCGGTCCGGGTATTCGATATCTTGAGTAGTCTCTTGATAACTTATTTTCGGGCGGTTTCCGCAAAGTAATCGCAATGTGAACAAGTCATCTCGCTGCCCCTCACCCATGCGTGATAGAGGGCCCGCAGCTATCTTTTCGGCACAGCAAAACACCTGGTAGAAATCATATTTGAATTCTCTATTTCAGTATAAATTGACCAGCGTCACATTGATTAGCGACCCCGGGATGAATGGTCCCGACAATGGCAATTTGGCTGTAAATCGACTATCCGAGCCTTAACCATTTTCGCTTGTGCTCGAAGGCGTTGTCGGCGGCCAGGGCGGGACCGCAGCCCGACCCGTGCCTCATCTGGAACCTGTACAGCGACTCTGTCGACACCGCCCGGACCGAAGCGAGGGCGCGGGTGTCGGCATAGCTTGGACAGCTGAGCGTCATGACCCGTTCTCCTAACGTTAGGAATAACATAAGCAAAACGTTGGAGTTCGGTATGCCAGAAGGCCTGTCACCTCACTGCTGTGTTCCTGGAGGTTAGCTGGGAGAGCAGTTTGTGCAGGTCAGAGCGTCCGCTGGGCGACGCGTCGGGCTCCGGCCTGTTATCCCGCGGCCGGTGGGCGTGTCACGAAGCTGGGTCGGAAGCCGTACTGCGGCACGGCCCGGCCGAAGGGTTGCGCGGCACGGTTACCCAGCGGGACACCGGGCATGCCGGCCGCCCCGACCGGCGCTGGGGCGACCATGGGAGTGCCGCCCAGCGCTGAATGAAGCGGGCCGCTCAGCGGTGCGGCTGCGGTCCAGCTCGGAGGTACCGACAACTTACCCACGGCGCCAGCGTCGCCGGCACCGGCGGCGATCAGGCCTCGCAGTGCGCCAGCGGACTCCAGCGGGCTCGCGGCACCGATTGCGGTGGGCGCAACGTCTTGAGCCGTCCCCGCAACATCGGCGGACGTCGCCGAAGCTCCGAACAGGCTCGACAGCGTGCCTACCGTGGCACCGGGCGTGAAGGCACCGGTCGAAGTGATGGTGTTCCAGACATTCGCATTCGGGCCCCACATCTGCATGACGCCTTGCCACCCGGCAGGCCCGGTCCCGGTCAGCAGCAAGTTTGCGATATCTGACAGGCCGGTGCCGCCGTTGAAGCCCGACAGTCCCTGCAGGGCGCCGGGTACTGCGGAGATCAGCTCAGACAGTGTGCTCTGTGAGCCGGCTGCCGAGGTGCCGACTGCCTGGTTGACCGCGACGGCCTGCGCGGCCAGTCCGCTGGAGTTGGTTGTCTGAAGGGGCTCGACGAACGGGCTCAAGTCGGTGGCGACCGCCGAGGATGCGGCGTAGCCGTACATTGCGGCGGCGTCCCGGGCCCACATCTCGAGGTACTGCGACTCGGTCGCCGCGATGGCCGGGGTGTTATGACCGAGAATGTTCGTGGCAATCAGCGCTGTCAGCTGTGCCCGGTTGGCCGCGATCAGCGGCGGCGGCACCGTTGCGGCAAATGCTGCCTCGTAGGCACCCGCGGCGGCCTCGGCCTGCGCGGCGGTCTGTTCGACTTCGCCGGCGGTGAGGCTCATCCAGGCCACGTAGGGCATGGCCGCTGCCGCCATCGTGGCTGACGCCGGCCCAAACCACTCTTCGTCGATCAGCTCTGAAAGGACGGCCTGGTACGACAACGCGGTGGCGCGCAACTCCGCGGCCACTTCGTTCCAGGCGCAGGCCGCGGCCAACAGCGGGCCGGAGCCCGCCCCGCTGTACATCCGCGCGGAGTTGAACTCGGGCGGCAACGCTGCGAAGTCCAGTGCGGTGGTCATCGATACCCTCCTTGGCCGACTGTGGTGTTTTCGGGCCCTTCAGCCGCTACTTCGGCGCCGCAGAATGCGAATCTGAGCAGCCGTCAGCACCATTTCAAATAACATTTCAGTGGCTCGTTGAAGCCCATTTTTAGGGCACGCCAAATGCACCCGTCCACGAAAATGCATTGCGCAACCGGAGCGGTGGAAAACCGATTCAGATTGCGAAAACAGCGCCCGGGTCGGATCGATACGAAATGGTCATCGATCTCGGATAGGGACTATCGCCAGAACTCACTTCGCTCTCACCTCCTCAGGGCCAGTGCACACGGGGGTGCCGGGCGCACGCCACACGGAGATGAGGACCGAGCGGAAAACCGCTGAGCCAGCACCTCTCTCGACAGAGCTTTGGCACTACACGGCGTATCCAGCTGGCGCCGGAAGCCACTTGGGCTCAACCCTTAAGCCGGGAAGAGCTGTCCTGACCCTGGGCGTCTTTCGACGTTCGAGGTCAGTGGCCTGTATCCGTGCAGACGCCTCACCTAGCGAGGTGCATGCAAAGCCATGGTGGCACTCAAATCGTGAGGAGTCAACTCGGGCGGCGCAATTAATATCGATTTGAATTAACGGTGGCCGGCCGGTGCCATCTAAGGGAAAACCGAGTCGAATTTGATTACGCGTCAAATCTCAAAAGACGTTGTCAGCCAGCGGCCACGGGGCGTGGCATGATCGTCAGCTTGGTGCCGTAACGCGGCCCATTGCCCCAGCTCCGTGCGTAAGCGTTGGCAGCGGGCATGCCGGGCACACCGTTCGTGCCGGCCGCGGCCGCCGGGACAGCAGCGGTGCCCGTCGAGCCGGCGCCCGGGAGTGCGACTCCGCCGTGACTTGCCACCTCGACTGCGGTCGTCCAGCTTGCTGGTACGGACAGTCTCCCGATCATGGCCGCCTGGTTGGTTCCGGCCGTCACTCCCCCCGCCCCGGATTGAGTGATTGTTGCCGTAGTCGCTGCAGAGTCGGCGATACCGGCGCCCGCGGCAGCTGACGCCGCGTCCGGCTCTGCCCCCTCAGCCACTGCGTTGACGTCGGCGATCGCGTCGGTAGTACTAGGAACGAGCAGGCCAGGCGCGACGAACCCGGCGGCGACCAACCCGTTGACGAAGTCAGAGTTAAGAAAGACCCCAAACGCGTTGCCGTCGGCGCCATCGAGGAAGTTCAGCAGGTCCGCGAA
Source organism: Mycobacterium sp. (assembly GCA_032162485.1). Taxonomy (GTDB): domain Bacteria; phylum Actinomycetota; class Actinomycetes; order Mycobacteriales; family Mycobacteriaceae; genus Mycobacterium. The sequence continues at coordinate 34 of JAVROZ010000288.1, read as the reverse complement.
GATCCCGGTCTGTGATATTGCGTCGAAGGGATTC
>JAVROZ010000287.1:0-2854 GCA_032162485.1 Mycobacterium sp. | reverse complement strand
ATGCGGCCGGGGTCACCGCCGAACGCTCCGGCTGCGCCAGCCTGGGCAACGGCATAAAAGTCGTCGGCCGCTGCGGGCCAGGGGTGCTCCGGCGCTAACCGGTATGCGACCGAAACGACCACGGCGGGAACATGATTGGCAAAACTGCGGCACAGACCGTCGTGGCTGTCCAGATCGCAGAACACAAACCCGCCACCGTGGGCGTAGACGAGGACGGGCAGGTTCTCACCCGTCGGCCGATAGATGCGCACCGGGATGTCGCCGCCGGGTCCCGGAACAACCTCGTCGCGTACCTCGGCGACGGGCTCGGGCTCGGCCGGTGGCACGTACCTTGACCGGATCACGGCCCTGGCCTGTGCGCCGGTCATGGTGTGCACCGGCGGAAAGCCCGCGTCCAGCACGTCGAGCAGCGCGGCGATCTGTGGATCGAGGTTCACGCGTATCGGAGCAGGGGCCGCGGCGACTGCAGCGTCGGCGCCACCCGGCCGCCTTCGACGTTGCGCCAGACACCCATTGCGGTCATGCGGACCGGGGCAACCAGTCGTTGGTCAAACATCATGCGATTCATTGGACCACACACGGACACCGCTGCAACCGCTTCGCCGGGGCTGCCGATAGGCGCTGCCACGCAACCGAATCCAGCGAGGGACTCCTCGCGATCGAAAGCGAAACCGTGGGCGCGGATTTTGGCAAGTTCGGCGGAGAGCTGCGTCAGGGTGGCAATCGAGTACTTGGTCTTGCGTACGGTCAGGTCCATCGGTTCGTGATCGTCGTTGTAAGCCAGGATCGCCTTGCCTACAGCGGCACAATGCGCCGGCTGGCGCCCGCCGACCCGGGTCGGGATTGCGGCGATCATCCGGTCGCCGATCTTGTCCAGATAGACGACGTCGGATCCGTCCAGAATCGCCAGATGCACGACAAGCCCGGTGGCCCGGTGCAATTCGCCCAGTAGTGGTTTGGCCGCGCGCACCAGCCTGTCTTGGTGCACCGCCAGCGACCCCAGCTCGACCAGTCGCATACCGAGCTCGTAGTCGCGCCCACTGCGCCGCAGCCAACGCAGCTGGACCAGTCGCTCGAGCATCCGGTGTGCCGACGAGCGGGGCAACCCAGTGCGCCGCACGATCTGTGCCAACGTCAGTCGGCCCGGCCCTTCGAACGCATCCAGGACAAGTGAGATCCGGTCAATGACTGCGCTTGGGGTGGTTTGTTCGAGGGTCGCGGTCATGGTGCTCCAAACTAGGCCATATCTGAAAGGTATATTCCTAATAGGAATATCACACTGATGGCCCGATGTCACCGGATACCTACTGCTCGCGGAAGGGGCGTCTCAGCCCTGGGCGGCTGAGCGGCCGGCTCGGCGACCGTAGAAGCTGCCATCACCCAGCGAGATTCCGCTGGCGTAACCCCATGCGGCCAGCCCGGCGGCCGAACGGCCGGCGGCGAAGAGTCCCGGGATGGGATCGCCGTTGACGTGCAGCACCTCGGCATCCAATGAGGTGCGCAACCCGCCCAGCGTGAAGCCGCCGGTGCACTCGCGCAGGTCGATCGCGCCGACCGGGGAACCGATCGCCTTGAGCCACTCGGGTTTCTTGTACAACAGCGGATCCTCGCCGCCCGCCGCGGCGGCGTTAAAGGCCGCGACGGTGGCCTGCAACGAACCGGGCGCCAGGCCGATCTCGGATTCCAGGTCGGCAACCGTGTCGGCGACCCAGGTGGCCGGCCGCAACATGAATTTGGGTGACCACGACGCCATCGCCTCCTCCTGCGCGTCGCTGTCGATGATCAGGTAGGCGGTGTTGTCCTGGTGATACAGCGTGAGCTGTCCGATGCGGCCGGGGTAGGTGTCTTCGGGGACGTAACGCTGCCCGCGGCCATTGACCAGGATGCCACGCACCAGCTGTTGTGGGTCGATGAAAATCGCGACCTCGGTGGCGTCCATGTGGGCCAGATCGGCACCGAGGGCCTGTGCCATCCGGATCGCCTGGCCGTCGTGCTGCTCGATCGAGGCCGCTGGGCGCCCGGAAATACGGGGAGCATACTGGGCCACCATCGCGTCGTTGTAGGCGAAACTGCCTGTCGCGAGGACGATTCCGGTGTGCGCCCGAATCGTCATCTCGGTGCCGTACCGGCGGGCGCGGATGCCGACCACCCTTCCGTCGGACTCCACGATGAGTGACTGCACCCGAACGTCATACAGCGCGTTCACGCCGGCCGCTGTGGCTGTCTCCACGAGCGGCTTCATCAGCATGTAGCCGGCGCTGGCTTCGCCCTGCTTCTTGTTCGACATCTGCGGGACGTGGCCGCGGGGCACGGGGGAGGCAATCGTATTGAACGGATAGGAGTTTTCGCCACCGCTGTACATCAAGCCGTGATCGCCCATCGGCTCCCAGCCGGGTTCGGAAAAGAACTCCGCCTTGAACGGCACGCCACATTCCACTAGCCAGTCGTAGTGGGCGACGCTGCCGGCGCAGTAGTCGGCGATCCGCGTCTCGTCAGCACCGGGACCCATCGCGACGTTGAGGAAGGCCGCCATGTTCTCCACGGAATCGGTGAAGCCACAAGCCTTTTGCAGCGCCGTGCCACCGCCGAGATAAATGAAACCACCGGCCATCGCGGCTGCGCCGCCCCAGGAACCGGTACGTTCCAGCACCAGGACGTCGGCGCCGCAGCGGGCCGCTTCAACCGCGGCCGCCGCGCCGGCGATCCCGTAGCCGGCGATCACGACGTCGGCTTCGTGGTCCCAGGTGGTGATCGACGCGGCGGCGACGGGCGTGATGTCCGTGTCAATCATGGGGCTCCGTCACATCCGCATCGCCGCGGGCGGCTCACTGACCCACTGATGGCCCCAGTAGCT
>JAVROZ010000286.1:0-5019 GCA_032162485.1 Mycobacterium sp. | reverse complement strand
CCTTGTTGAGTTGACTGACTTCCGTCCCCGATGTGAGCATCGAAACAGACAGCGGCGCAAGCCTCTTCATGTCATGGTGCCGTCGGGCGCTGAAGAAAGGTTGTTGACCCTATGGGCCGCGTCCATCGCATCAAGGACTTCAATCCCGAGGACCCGACGGCCTGGGCGGCCGGCAACAGCGCGATCGCCCGGCGTAATCTGCTCTGCACCACAGCCGGTGATCACGTCGCGTTCTCGATCTGGTCGCTGTGGTCAGTGATGACTCTGTTCATGCCCGCCTCCGTTTACGGCTTCTCGGCCAGCGACAAGCTGTTGCTGGGAGCGGTCGCGACACTCGCCGGTGGCTGTGCGCGCATCCCCTACACGTTGGCTATCGCGAAATTCGGCGGCCGGAATTGGACTGTGTTCTCGGCGTTAATCTTGCTCATTCCTACCACGGGCACCATCGTGCTGCTGGCCAATCCCGGCCTACCCCTGTGGCCTTACGTGTTGTGCGCGGCGATGACCGGGCTGGGCGGGGGCAACTATGCGGCATCGTTGGCCAACGTGAACGCCTGGTATCCACAACGACGCAAGGGGGCCGCTCTGGCGATCAACGCTGGCGTCGGCAACCTCGGTGTGGCGGTGATCCAGCTCGTCGGCCTGCTGGCGTTCGCCACGGTCGGTCACCGTGCGCCGTATTGGGTGTGTGCGATTTATCTGGTGCTACTGGTGGTTGTCGGTATCGCCGCCGCGTTGTTCATGGACAACCTCGAACACGGTATCCAGGCAAATACCATGCGCTCCATCCTGTTTGTGCGGCATACCTGGGTGATATCCCTGCTCTACGTCTGCACTTTCGGATCCTGGATCGGGTTTTCGTTCGCGTTCGGTCAGGTGCTGCAGGTCAACTTCGAGGCGCACGGCGAAACCGCAAAGCACGCGTCGCTGCACGCCGCGCAGATCGCCTTTGTCGGGCCGCTATTGGGCTCGTTGGCGCGGATCTACGGCGGGCGGTTGGCCGATCGGATCGGCGGCAGCCGTGTCACTCTGGGCGTGTTGGGTGGCATGATCCTGGCGGCCGGGTTGCTGACCGGCATCAGCACCCATGACGACGGAAATCCGAGCACGAGTGCGGCCACGCTCGTCGGCTACATCGTCGGCTTCCTGGTGCTGTTCATTTTGGCCGGCATGGGAAACGGCTCGGTGTTCAAGTTGATCCCGTCGATCTTCGAAGCGCGCAGCCGCTCATTGGGTGCCAGCGAAGCGCAGCGGCGCCAGTGGTCGCGGGCGATGGCGGGGTCACTGATCGGGTTCTGTGCCGCGGTGGGCGCACTTGGTGGGGTAGGGATAAACCTGGCCCTACGCGAGTCATACCTGCGCAGCGGCACGGAAACATCGGCATATTGGCTCTTTTTGGCTTCGTACGTGGTTGCCGCGTGGCTCACCTGGGTGATGTATGTGCGCCGTCCGGTCACCGCCGGGGCCATACCGGAGTCGACCATGGCGGCTGAGCCCGCCCGTATGTGAGGAAGAACGCAGATGGGAGCAATGCCGCAGCAATTACCTGGTAACGCGACCGAAACCCGTCGGGCATACACAAGAGAGATGGCCCAGCCCCAGTCTGCGCCACTTGCTGGCTACCGGATTGCAGTGACCTCAGCTCGCCGTGCGGAGGAGCTGTGTGCGCTGCTGAGCCGTCACGGCGCCGAGATCTTCAGCGCGCCGGCGATCAGCATGATCTCGCTGCCTGATGATGACGAACTGCACACCAACACCGAGGCGCTGATCGCTGATCCGCCTGACATTCTCATCTCCCACACCGGCATCGGTTTCCGCGGCTGGGTGGCCGCGGCCGAAGGGTGGGGACTGGCCGCCGAGCTCATCGAGTCGTTGTCGTCGGCTCGGGTGATTTCGCGCGGACCGAAGGCGACCGGTGCGCTGCGTGCCGCCGGATTACGCGAGGAGTTCTCTCCGGAATCCGAATCATCGCAGGAGGTGCTGGAATACCTTCTGGGAACCGGTGTCTCCGGTAAGCGCATCGCCATCCAGTTGCACGGCGCCGCCGATGGCTGGGACCCGTTTCCGGAGTTCATCGCCGCATTGCAGGCCGCGGGCGCCGAAGTGGTGCCGATTCGGGTATACCGTTGGAAGCCAACGGCCTTGGGCGGCGATTTCGACCAGTTGGTTACCGGCATCGCCCGACGGCAGTTCGATGCGGTGACTTTCACCTCAGCACCCGCGGCGGTAGCGGTGCTGGAACGCAGCCGCGAGTTGGACATCGAGGCACAGGTGTTGGACGCGCTGCGTAACGGCGTGCACGCGATGTGCGTCGGCCCGGTGACTTCGAGGCCGTTGATTCGACGGGGCGTGCCGACCTCCGCGCCGGAGCGAATGCGGTTGGGGGCGTTGGCCCGTCACATTGCCCAGGAATTGCCGCTAATGGGTTCGTGCAGTGTGAAGGCCGCCGGCCACCTCGTCGACATCAGGGGGACCTGCGTCCTGGTCGATGGTTCGGTCAAAGCGGTGTCCGGTTCGGGAATGGCGATCCTGCGCGCCCTGGCACACCGTCCCGGCGACGTCGTCGGTCGCGCCGAGCTATTGCGGGTGCTGCCCGGCAACGGCGGCGACACGCATGCGGTGGACACCGCCGTGTTGCGACTCCGAACGGCTCTGGGCGACAAGAACATCGTTGCGACGGTGGTCAAGCGGGGTTACCGGCTGGCCCTCGATAGCGAGGACGATGCCGCATGAGCCTCATCTTGACGGCGCACGGCACTCGTCGACAATCGGGTGTCGCAATGATCGCCGAGCTGGCTACGCGGGTGAGTGAACTACTCGACCGCACCGTGCAGATTGCATTCGTCGACGTGCTGGGACCCACACCCAGCGAAGTCCTTTCGGATCTGCGCGCACGGCGTCAGCACTGCCCGCCCGCAATCGTGGTGCCGGCGTTTCTATCCCGCGGATACCATGTCCGCACCGACCTGCCCGCGCACATCGCGGCAAGCGGACACCCGAATGTCACCGTTACACCGGCCTTGGGACCGAGTCCGGCGATCGCCCGGATTCTCCGTCAGAATCTGGTGGAATCCGGCTGGCGTTCCGGCGATTCGGTCATTCTCGCCGCCGCCGGTACCTCGGATCCACGGGCCCGCAACGACTTACATCATGCGGCGGCGTTGCTGTCGGTGTTGACCGGATCGCGGGTTGACCTGGGTTTCGCCGCCACCGGCACCCCTACGGTCGGCGACGCCGTGGCCAACGCCCGGCACCGAGGGGCGGGTCGCGTGGTGGTTGCCTCCTACCTACTGGCCGACGGGCTGTTTCAGCAGCGCCTGCACAACTGCGGTGCCGATCTCGTGACGCGGCCGCTGGGCATCCATCCCGGATTGGCGAGACTGGTTGCGCAGCGGTTCCGCACTGCCGCCCTGCCGTCGGGCCCAGTGATCAAAATGGTTTGCCGTCAAGGCGCGCTGAGACCAGCGACGCTTGATCTTTGGTGACATCGGGGTAATCCTGGAAACATGGCCCGTAACGAAGAGCCCTCCCGTGGGCTCCTCGACGACGTGGCGAAAATGCTGCGTTTGCCGTTCAGTACACCGGTATTCATCGACAAGATCGTCACCGGGAGCGTGAACCAGGTAGGTCGCCGCACCCTGTACATGCTGATCACCACTTGGGACGCGGCCGGCGGCGGCCCTTTTGCGGCCAGCGCCATCGCATCCACCGGCCTGTCGAAGACCGCCGAAATAGTGCAGTCCATGTTCATCGGTCCCGTCTTCAACCCGTTGCTCAAGATGCTGGGGGCCGATAAGGTCGCCATCCGGGCGTCGTTGTGCGCATCTCAGCTCGTCGGATTGGGCATCATGCGTTACGGGGTGCGCTCCGAACCGCTGCACTCGATGACGGTGGAACAACTGGTGGACGCCATCGGCCCGACGATGCAGCGTTACCTGGTCGGGAAGATCGACTAGCTCTCGCGCAGTGGCGTTAAGCGGCAATCCGTGCGACTTGAATGTGACCATCTGCGGTCACGCGCGCCGGGTACACCGGCACCGACACCCGTGGGTCATCCAGGCAGCAACCGTCATCCAGCGCAAACGCCTGCTTGAGAATCGGCGATTGGATGGTGACGCGGCCGCCGCGGTCACCGACGATTCCGCGGGACAGCACCGCCGCACCGGAGAACGGGTCGACGTTGCCCACCGCGCGCACCGAGCCATCGTCGAGCCGGAACAACGCCGCCTGAGTGCCGTCGTCGAGCAGCACGCCGACACCGCGGCCTGGGATCAGGTGGTCATACTCACAAGCGGTCGTCCATACCTGAATGTCGTTGAGAAGTGTCATCGTTCATTCCTCCTTGCTCATTGCGCTCACGATCGAACCTGTGGGATGCCTATGGGGACAGGCACTTTGCGTCCGGCACGTTCGGTGAAGGCCACCGTAGGGTCGTCGGCATCGGGTGCGTTGACGAAGGAGACGAACCGCGACAGCTTCTCCGGGTCCTCCAGCACGCCCTTCCATTCGCACTGGTAGGTCTCGACGTGACGTTCCATTGCCGCTTCGAACTCCGGGGCCAGGCCCAGTGAGTCATCGCAGACGACACCGCGCACGTGCTCCAGGCCAAGCGATTCCACCCACGGGGCGGTGCGCTGCAGCCGGTCGGCCGTGCGGATGTAGTACATGAGGAACCGGTCGATGTAGCGGACCAGCGTTTCGGTGTCCAGGTCGCTGGCCATCAGCTGCGCATGCTTGGGGGTCATGCCGCCGTTGCCGCCGACATAGAGGTTCCAGCCCTGTTCGGTGGCAATGATGCCCACGTCCTTGCCCCGAGCCTCGGCGCATTCCCGCGCACAACCCGACACGCCCAGCTTGATCTTGTGGGGCGCCCGCAGGCCGCGGTAGCGCAGTTCCAGGTCGATGGCCAGCTGCACCGAATCCTGCTGCCCATAGCGACACCAGTCACTGCCCACACAGCTTTTCACGGTGCGCAGCGCCTTGCCGTAGGCGTGGCCCGACTCCATTCCGGCATCGACC
>JAVROZ010000285.1:0-3946 GCA_032162485.1 Mycobacterium sp. | reverse complement strand
CGCTGGCCGCCAGTCCGGTGCAATTCGACGAAACGCCACTCGACCTGAGCTGCGCCCCCGGCCACGGCGAACACACCGACGCATTGCTGGCGGAGTTGGGATTCAGCGAGGACGAGATCATCGACTTGAAGATTAAATCGGTTGTGCTGTAGTGGTTTCGCAGGATCTAGCCCGGCGGTTCCTGCATGTCAACCTCAACTGCGCCTCGCTCGACGCGACCGAAGGGCTGTACGCGGGCCATCTGGGCCTCCAGGCCCGGATGCGCACCGACCCGAAGGTTGCGACGAACGGCGCAATCCTCGGGCTTGACGACGAAACCTATTGTGCTACCTCGTTTCTGTACGACTCAAGGGGTGGTCGGGGTGGCTGCGCGCTGGAGGCGATCGAGTACCGCAACCCGGCGCTCAAGCACGATCCCAGCAGCGATCCGGCACGACCCGGCATTAGGTCGACGCTGATGACGGTGGGGGACTTGGCGGACACGGTGACCAAGCTGCGCGATGCGGGTGTAACGGTTGGCGAACCCGTCGACGGTCTGATCTCCGGTGCCAAATCGGTGCTGGCGATCGACGCCGACGGAGTGGTGATCGAACTCGCCGAGACCGGCGGCGGCGAAGTGTCCGGAGGTGCCGCATTCGGCGGAATCCGTGTCGCGGCGATCGATGCCGTAGCAACGGGAAAGTTTTTGACCGCAATTGGATTCGCGGAAGTGCAAGCACCAGCGCTTGTCAATGTCGCCTGCGAGCAACTGGACCCGGGTGGATCATCCGACGATGTGCAATGCATGATGGCGCGCTACGCGGTACCCGAGGATGCTCACCAGTTCAGCCTGATTCTGGTGCAGCATCCCGAGACTCGAAACCAGGATCCGGTGCCGTGGGGTGGTAATCGCCAGGGGCTGTACCGGTGTGCGATGCGGGTGGACAGCGCCGAACAAGCGCTCGCCGCTGTGCCGGATTCCGTTGAGGTGATGGGTGATCCGGTCTGGTGTCCGCTGCCGGGCACCAAGATTGAGGGCCTGTACATCGCGTTCGTCCGCTCACCCGACGGCGTGGTTTTCGAATTCGTCGAACGCCCCCTGAAACACTTCAGCAAATAGCTCATGGCGCCGATCTCGATAGAGCAACAGCTATCAGGCAAGGTGGCCTTGGTTACCGGCGCGGCGCGGGGCCAGGGACGCAGCCACGCCGTCGCCCTGGCAGGCGAAGGCGCTGACATCATCGCGGTCGACATCGCCGCAGACATCGAATCGATTCCCTACAAGTTAGGAACCAAAGAAGATCTCGAGGAGACCGCGCAGCTCGTTCGGCGCACCGGCCGTCGGGTGGCGGCGTATGTCGCCGACGTTCGCCACCTTGGCGAGCTGCAGGAGTGCGTGCATGCGGGGATCGCCCAACTCGGCGATATCGACATCGTCGTGGCCAATGCCGGTGTGGTCGCAACCGGCCGGACCGATCCGTTCGATGAACAGGTTTACCGGGACATCTTGGAGACCAATCTGTTCGGCACCTGGAACACGATCGTCGCCGCGGTTCCCTCGATCATCCGGAAGGGAAACGGTGGGTCGATCATCTTGACGAGTTCGACGCAGGGACTCATCGGCCGCGGTGGTGACGGTTCGGCGGCAACGTTCGGCTACGCCTCGTCCAAGCACGGTATCGTCGGTCTGATGCGGTCGGCCGCAAACGCGTACGCCGAGAACAACATCCGGGTTAACACAGTGCATCCCACTGGCGTGGCGACTCCGATGGTGATCAACGAACACATGGGCCGGGTGTTTCAGGAGCATCCGTCGGCGCCGAAACTCGCGACCAATCTGCTCCCCGTTCCGTTCATCGAGGCACAGGATGTCACGAACGTGGTGGTATGGCTGGCCAGCGACAAGGCGCGTTATATAACCGGCGCGACTCTGCCGGTCGATGCCGGTTACACCGCCTTGTAGCGGCTGGAAACGACAGTGGGCAATGATCCAAACAGCGACGCTGATCGAATTCCTGCGAAACAACCACCGCGCCTTCCTTTTCTGTCGCGACGAGTTAGGACGCCCGATCGGTTATGCGATGCAATCCATCGGATGCGATGCCGCGTGCCTGTACTTCACGACGTACGCGAAGAGTCCGAAAGTGCGACACTTGCGGGCGGACCCTGCGGCGGCCTGCATCGTGCTGGGTCAACCGGACAGCGCGGATCCGTGCTGGATATCGGTGCGTGGTACCGCAGAGATCTATTGGCCCACTGCCGAGGAGATTGACGAGATGATCGGTGCCGGAACGTCCGATGGGCGCGTCCCCGACTCGGTGGTGGCCGGCGTGCGTGATCGGCTGATCAGCGGCAAGCGCTGCGTCATTCGGCTGTCGCTCGACGAAGTTTGCGCAGTCCGACTTCCCATCGTCGGTGATCGACGGCAAGGTGATCATGGCAGGTGAGCGCAGGGGTGGTCCGGCCGCTATGTCGGCCGACGAACTGGCCGCCTTTCTCCACGAGGAACCAACGGGGGCAATCTGTGTGACCGATGCCGACGGCCAGCTGTTGGCGTTACCCGCGGGGGTCCTTGGTCAGGAAGGCAACCTCTGGAAGGTCGAGATCGATGGGCTCGATGAGCCACTCGTTCCCGAAGCAGCCGTGTGTGTCGTTGCGGACCGCTTCCCTTCGTACGAAGCGATACGCGGGGTCATCGCGCAAGGTTCGATCTCGTCCGCTGAGCACGCTGAGCCGTCGCACTCGGTCGTTGCGGTCGCGGTTGCGCGTACGGTGACTTTTTCCTTCGCCAACGTCACCACGTGACATCTCGCTCGCGGGAAGAAACTAGGCCGTCGGTAAGGGGCCGGCGAGGCCCCGCGGGGATGTGCCGTACAGCCAGCTCACCGCTTGGCCGACCTCGGAGAACTGCAGCGAGGCAGCGTCTTTAGCGTGGTAGCGGGCGGGTGCTTCGGTGAAGCCTTCGATGCGGCTCAGTGTGTGCCCGTTGACGCGCAGGATCTGGCCGGTCAGCCAGGACGACCCCGGGGACTGCAGCCACGCCACCACTTCCGAACTGCGCGCCGGGTCGAGCGCGGGGTCCTCGGCTTTATCACCGCTGAAGAAGTTCTCGCTGATGCGCGTCACCGCCAACGGCGAAATCGCGTTCACCGCAACCCCGTAGCGGCCTGCTTCCATCGCGGTGACGACGGTGAGGTTGGCGATGGCGGCCTTGGCGGCGCCGTAGGCGCTCTGGCCCACGTTTCCCCAAAGTCCCGCGCCAGAAACCGTGTTCACGATGTGGGCGTCGATCATATTGCCCGCCTTGGATTGTGCGCGCCAGTACTCGCAGGCATGTCTGGTGACGGCGAAGGTGCCCTTGAGGTGGACCGCGATCACCGCATCCCAGTCGGCCTCGGTGGAGGTAGCCACCATCGCGTCGCGGACTATGCCTGCGTTGTTCACCACGCCCGTAAGCGTCCCGAATGTCTCGACCGCCGTCGTGATCATGTCGGCGACGTCGTCCCAGGACGAGACCGACCCGGTGTGTGCGACGGCCTTGCCGCCCGCCGCCGCAATCTCGGCGACCACATCGGCGGCGGGTCCCGCCCCGTCACCGGCGGTGCCGTCGCGACTCACTCCCGGATCGTTGACGACGACAGAGGCGCCCTGAGCGGACAGCGCCAGGCAGTGTCCGCGCCCGATGCCCCGCCCGCCGCCGGTGACCAGGACGACGCGTCCGGAGAGTGGTCCAGTCATTGCGCTCCTTACTGAAACAACTTGGTGATGAGCCGGCGTCGCTGCGACCAATCCGCACCACGCAGGTCCGCGTGGCCGGACTCGGTGACGATCAGGTCGACATCGTGGGCCGGTGTGGACGCCGGGCGGCTCAACTGATCGACAAGCGGCGAGTGGCCGTTGAACGTCGTCGGGACCGCGATGATCGACAGTCCGCCGCGAGTCATCCGGGCAGCCGCGCAGTAGTCGG
>JAVROZ010000284.1:0-2996 GCA_032162485.1 Mycobacterium sp. | reverse complement strand
ATGGATGCAAGTTCCACTGGCCGCAATCCTGGGCCAGCACATCGTTGACATCGACTTCGATCCCGCCAACCAACGGCCCGGGATTCGACGCAGTAGCAACGATGCGCTGGTGGAGGACTGCGGCGGGGTATATCTGACCACCGGACCAGGACCGGGTCTGCCAGGCCCACACGTGGCCGGGCGAACGCGACCTGCCGATGACGCCATCGGCCGCAGCCCACTGGCACGCCTTGATGCCCCCGTAGACCCCGGTGCGCTGCGCTCCGATCACCGAATTGATTCCGCGAAACCACGGCAGCACGACGTTGTTCCACGTCTCGCGATCGATGTCGTCGTCGACGCTGAAGAAGACCGGTGCGCTCTGGCCGCCACCGGCGGCGGAATGCAGCTGCCAAGCGGTGCGCGCGTCGACGACACCGCCGGGGTAGCCGCGGATGAAGTCCGACGGCGCCGTCCCGCCCGGCTTGCCGTACTGGTAGTTGCTGACGATCGCCAGACCGGCTGCGTTCAGCGACTTTGCGTAGGGCAGCGTGATCGGTTTGGCGCCGAAGGACGAGCCGGGTCGCGAGGTCGAGACGTAGTTGATCACCCCGGCGTGGCCGGCGGCTCGGATGTCCTGTGCCGGGATCTGGCGCATGGCGTAGTCGATCAGCGTGGGAGCAGCAGCCGCCGCCGCGGGAGCGCCTGTTACCGCGCCGAGCCCGGCCAGCACCGACGCTGCGGTGGCGTAGCGCAGTGCGTCACGCCTCGATACTGGCACCGCGCGATGTTAACAATGTGGCGGATGTGGTTGAGGTGATCCTTTGGAGCTGAGGTCAATTCGATGCCGCACCGTTACCCAGCCGGCGTCACATCCGCGCCGGAACCCTTGATCGACGCCTTCGCGCGATTCTCGGCCCGCACGGCCCGCTTGCCGCGCACGAACCCGGTCGTCGAGACCGCCGCCGCTAGCAGCGCAGTCTCGCCCTTGACGAACGGATGGAAGCCGACGCCGACGCCGCCGCGGCCCTTCACCGGGATATCCGCGACTTCGGTGACCTTCCAAGCCTTTTCGGATATCGACAGGATGGCCTCGCCGTTCTCACACGTGAGCGGCAGCGCGGCGACGACCTCATCACCATCGGCCGCCAGCTTCACCCCGGCCACCCCGTTTCCGGCCGCGCCCTGCGGGTTCACCGCGGCCGGGTCGATACGCAGCACCTTGCCGCGCCTCGTCACCAGTGCCAGATGCGAACCCTCCGCCATCACGCCTGAGCGCAGCAGCCCGGTGATGTCCGGCGCCACCGGGATGTCGCGGGTCTTGAACGGCAGCCCGCCTCCGTTGGTGAACTTTACCCGGCCGTCGGTCCACACCGCCCAGCCGAGACCCGAGGTGAGCAGGTCGCCGTGGCTGTCGGAGAACACGCCGCGGTCATCAAGACGCCACGCGGCGTTGGACTTTCGCTCACGGGGACCGTCCTCGTCGAGGTTCGCCGCTACGGGTGTGGCGTCGAAGTCCAGCACGGTGCGGCGGTCGAATTCGGGACCCTTGAACAGTTTTGCGGCCTCCACCAGCTCGCTGTCGATCACCACCCGTCGCGCCTCGGGATTCGACACCAATTCCGTGAGCTCGAGGAATTCGGCGTCCAGCTTCTCCGCTTCGGCCTGCAGCTCGATGACGTCGAGCTTGGTCAGCCGTCGTAGCTGCAGCGCCAGGACGTAATCGGCCTGTTCGGTATCGATGCCGAACCGTACCTGCAGCCCCTGGCGCGCCTCGTCGACCGTGTCGGATCCACGAATCACCGCCACCGCGGCGTCGATGTCGAGGTGGATCAGCATCAGTCCCGCCACCAGATGGCGCCGCGCGGCGACCTTCTCCAGTCGATACTCGCTGCGGCGCAACACCACTGAATCGCGCAGATGCAGGAATGCAGCGATCAGTTCCCGCACCGACCACCATCGCGGCACGCGGTCCTCATCGAGCGCAACCAGGCTGGCGGCGAACGTCGACTCCAGCGGTGTGAGGGCGAGTAGCTGATCGCGGATCTGTTCGGCACTGTGGCCGCGTTTGGCGGTGACGACGATCCGCAGCCCGTTGCGCCGGTCGGTGAGATCGGACATGTCGGCCACACCGGACATCTCGCCCGACTCGACCAGCGCTCGGATCCTCTCTTGCACGGTATTGCTCGCCACACCGGGTGGCAGCTCGGTGACGATGACGTTCTTGCCGTCGACGGACACCGTGCCGCGCACGGTGAACGCACCGCGGCCGGTGGTGATGTACTCCCGCAGTCCGGTCGCGCCGACCACGGTGGAGCCGCAGCCCCAATCGGGGCCCGGGATGAGTTTCAGCAGCCTGTCGTCGGTCATGTTCGGGGTTTTCAGCAGCGCCCGGCACGCGGCCATGATCTCGCGCGGATTGTGCGCAGGCACCTTCGTGGCCCACCCTTCGGCGATGCCGACCGCGCCGTTGCAGAGCAATACCGGCCACTGGGCAGGCAGCATCGTCGGCTCGATCCATTCGCCGTCGAAAGTCGCGACCATCGGCACTGCGTGATCTGCGAGTTCGGCGGTCAGCGCCGCACCGGGTGCCGACAGCCGCATCTCGGTGTACCGGTCAGCTGCGGGGATGTCTCCCTGGATGCGCGGGAAAGCACCTTGTCCGTCAATGACTTTCACACGTTGGAATTCAGCGGCCATCAGCGCCGCGGCTCCGTACATCGACGCGCCGCCGTGCGGGTGCAAATTACCGGTGACCGCCGAGCAGACCTTCGAGGACTTCTGCGGCTTGTTCCCGGGCAGCAGCCTCGATTCGTACATCTGGTACAGCAGGCGCCGCTGGCCCGGCTTGAGTCCGTCGAAGGCGGACGGGATGGCGCGGTCGCTGACGCTGTAGAGCGCGAAGGTCAACTGGTAGCGGTTCCAGTAGTCGTTGGCAGTCTGGTCGAGCACCAGGTCGGGATTCTGATCAGGAACATCGAGCGCGGCGGTCACGATACTTCCTCTTAGTCGAGGTC
>JAVROZ010000283.1:0-4453 GCA_032162485.1 Mycobacterium sp. | reverse complement strand
AGTCGACGATGAACCGCAGCGCCGCATCGAGTCTCTCGACGCCCTTCAGTCCTGTCGTTGCCCGCGCCAACCCGCTCTCGAAGCCTTGGCGCTCGTACTGCGCGAACGCCGAGAGCAGTTCCTCTTTGGATGCGAACCAGCGGTAGAGGGTGGGACGGGATACGCCGGCCTGCGTCGCGACTTCGGACAGGCTGAGTTTCGTCTTGCCGCTGCGAGCCAGAACCTCTGCGGTGGCCGCCAGGATCCGCTGGCGCGTCGAGGTGTCGGCCTCGGACGCTTCATTCACTGGCGATGGCTGGCTCATGACGTCTCCTGTGGCGGCTTAGGAGCCCCAGGAGGCCCGGGCGGGCGGGGCGGTCTGGGCCGCACCAGCACCGATTGTTGGATGGCGCCCACGGCGCCGCCTTCGTCGAACAACGTCCCGATCGTGGTTCCGATACCGTCGGGCCCGTAGCTGGTCTCCGCGCGAATGCCGACCCACTCCCCGTCCGGGATCCGGAACACGTGGACGGCGAGGTCGGTGTTGAGGAACGTCCATTTGGTGATGTCCAGCTTGCTGCCGATGCCGTTGGCGCAGTCGGCGACCGCGAACAGCCGTTCCAGCGGGGTCATCGCTTCCCCGGCGACAAGGTCGGCGATCGGCTTGATCCAGGATTCGCCCGGACCCGGAGTCAGCGGCTCGGTCAACCAGAGCCACTCCAAGCTGTGCACGTAGTTGCGGTCCCAATTTCTCGCCTTGAGGTTGCGGTTGCGCGCCTCGGACAACGGTCTGGGCAGCGGTGTCGGTGCGTGAGCCACGGCCGCGGTGTCGAGCTGTTGCAATCGCCAACCGCTGGCCCGGGCGACGGGCCGCGGTTCACCGTCCGGGCCGAGCGCCAGCATCTCGGCGGTCACCAGCTCGATCTGCTTGCCGCCCCGGTCGAGCCGCGATCGCACCCATAGGTCGCCCTCGGCAGGCACCGGGCCCAGTAGGTCGATGATCACCCGGCTCAGGCGGGTGTCGTCGCGCGCCTGGTAGCGCTCCAGGGCCCGCACCAGCAGCGCGGACACCGGTGCGCCGTGCTGTATCGAGGCCGACCAGGTGCCTCGGGCCAGATCGGTGGCCCGGAACTTCTCGCCATGCGCATCGGCGGTGTCGAGCAGCTCGTAGTACGAGTCGGACATGAGTCAACCTCCCTATCGTGAAGGTTGTCAGGGCCGGCCGGCGCCGGGGACGTCGACCCGCACGGCGTCCAGCCGGGACAGCCGGGTACCGGCCAGGCGCTCGGGGTAAGCATCGGTGCTCGACAACAGAAACAGTGTGCGCCGCTCCGGCCCGCCCAGCGCGCAGGCGACGGCGACACGGTCGCCCATGTCAATGCGGTCGGTCACCGCACCGGCTCCGGTGATCCGCTCGAACTGATGGGCCAGCGTCATAGCTGCCCACACCCCGCCTTCCGCGTCGAGCGCGATCCCGTCAGGTGGGCCGTCGAGGTTCTGCGCGAAGACCCGGCGGTCAGTGAGCCCGCCGTTGTCATCGATGGTGAACGCGGTCAGGCGACGGCCGATCGACTCGGCCAGGATCAGGGTCTTACCGTCCGGGGTGATGACCATTCCGTTGGGGAAATCGAGGTCGGCGGCGACGACGGTGGCGCTGTCATCGGGATCGAGCCGGATGACGGTGCCACCTTGAAAAGCTTGGGCGCCGATATAGGCGCGCCCGGCGTCGTCGATGACCATGTCGCCGAGATTGGCCGGCGCGAGTTCGGATAGGTCTGCGATGGGGACGACGGTCTCGCCGTCATACCGCAATACCAGCCGGTCCTGGGCGGAGACAATCAGCAGTGCGCCGTCGGGGCGGAAACCCAGACCCGACGGAGAGTGACCCGGCAGCGGCAACGTGGTCAGCGAACCGGCCATGTTCGAGGTGTGCACGGCTTCGCCGAGCATGTCGGAAAACCACAGCAAGCCCTCGAACCAGCGCGGACCCTCGCCGAAGCAAAAGCCGTGGGCCAGCGGCGTCGGCGCAGTCATGCCTTTACAAATCACCTCAAAAGTGTCACGCACCATGGCTGTCCATGTCAACGCGGGTCCGCTCTGCGGCCAGCTTTACAAATAATGCACAAAATGTCACGCTGAGCCCTGAGCTGCCGGAGCAAGGGGTGAGCGCGTTGACGACAGAATCCGAACAGGCCCAGTGGTCGGTTGAGAGCCTGCTGGGGCTATTCGAAGTGCAGGCCGACGGAACTGACCGGTTCACCGCTGACACCGGGCTTGCCGGGCAGGATGGCCGGCAGGTGGTGGAGGGCACCCAGGTGGTGGCTCAGGCGATTGTGGCCGTGGCTCACCGATTCCAGGGCAAGTCCGTGCGTTCGGCGCACGCGGTGTTCGCCCGGGCTATCACCGTCGGGCCGCCGATCGAACTTGTCCTCGATGTAGTGAGCGAGGGCAGATCGACAGCCACCGCAATCGTTTCCGCGCTGCAGAACGGCAAGCGCTGCGTGACTGTGACGGTGCTGACCGACGTCCCGACCGACGATGTCATCCGGCACCACCTGCCGCGGCCCGACGTGGCAGCGCCTGCTGAAGCGAACGTTTCCGACATGCCGATGACCGGTCGCGAACTGCGGCTTGTCGACGTGGTCGATGTCAACAGTCCGGACGAAGTCGGGCCGCCAGAGCTGTACGCGTGGCTGAAGTACGACCCGATTCCCGAGCGTGATGACCTGGCCAAAGCGCTTATCGCATATTTCACTGGCCACCTTGGTATTTCGACAACTATGCGCGCGCATCCAGGTATTGGTACCAGCCAGGCGCACTTGACCGTGTCGACCGCGCCGATGTCAATCTTTGTCGTCTTCCACGAACCGGTGCGCTGGGACGGCTGGTTGCTCTACACCCACGAGAGCACGCAGGTCGGTGCGGGGATGTCGTACGTCCGCGGTGCCGTCCACACCGAGCAGGGCGAGTTGCTGGTCTCGTTCGCCCAGGAGGCGCTGATCCGTCCGCTCCGAACCAGCGACACATCGATCGACGCCAAGTCACGGTTCTAATCCCATGCGCTTCACCATCACCCACCCGATGCACACTCATCCCTACAATCCGGAGTTGGCGAGTGGGGCCGGTATCGCCGCGGTGGCGGCGGCCGCCGAGAAGGCGGGATTTCATGGGTTCGGCTTCACCGATCACCCGGCCCCGTCGCAACGCTGGCTGGAAGCCGGCGGCCACGACGCGTTAGATCCCTTTGTGGCCCTTGGTTTTGCAGCGGCGCATACGACGAAGCTGCGCCTGATCCCAAACATCGTGGTGCTGCCCTACCGAAATCCGTTCGTGGTGGCCAAATCCGGCGCGACGTTGGATCTGCTCTCGGATGGCCGGTTCACCCTCGCGGTCGGGGTGGGTTACCTCAAGCGGGAATTCGCTGCCCTGGGTGTGACCTACGACGAGCGTGCCGACTTGTTCGAGGAAGCTCTGGAGGTGATCCGCGCGATCTGGACCGGCGATGACATCTCTTATGAGGGAAAGCATTTCAGCGCGCGCGGCATCACCGCGCACCCCCTTCCGGCCAGTCGGCCGCATCCGCCGATCTGGATCGGCGGCAACACCGCCGCGGCGCGCCAGCGGGTGGCTCAGCATGGCGATGGCTGGTGTCCGTTCGCGGCGCCGGCGGGATTGGCGCGCACCGCCGGTACCGCGGTCATCGACTCCACCGAGGCGCTCGCCGCCGGCATCGACGACCTGCGGCGACGCTGCGAAGCGGCGGGCAAGGACTGGTCTGCGGTCGATGTCACCTTCGGCAACCTCGACGGCGGCAGCCCCGCCAGTGACGACTTCAACGCCGACGCGTACCTGAACGGTATGGAAAAGCTTGCTGCGCTTGGTGTCAGCTGGCTACAGGTCGGCCTGGCAGGTGACAGTCTGGCGCATACCCTGGAAAGCATCGACCGGTTCCGGTCACTTGTGATCGACGTGATCTGAATGGATTTCGCGCGGGTCGGACTTTCCGACGACGATCAGGCTTTCTATGACCAGACGCGCGCGCTCGTCACCGAGCACGTCACGGATGAAGTTCGCGCCAGGGATCGGGAGTTCGGCGAAAACTTCGACGAGGAAGTGCATTTGGCGCTGGGTGACGCGGGCTACCTGGCCGCGGATTGGAAGCTGGAGTCCGAAGGTGGGTTCAGTCCGGTTCGTCGCCGAATCTTCAATCTTGAAATCGCCAGGGCGCATACGCCGTGGTATCACTGGGGCACAACGTCTGCGGTCGCTCGCCTCGTCAAAGAGTTTGCATCACCGGAACTCGCGGACATGGTGTTGCCGGGAGTGTTGTCCGGACATATCCGGCTATGTCTGGGCTACACCGAGCCAGAGGGTGGATCCGACGTAGCCACCTGCAAGACCCGGGCGACGCGGGAGGCGGATGGATCAAGCTGGGTCATTAATGGCTCCAAGATGTTCACCTCGAACGCGCAGA
>JAVROZ010000282.1:0-2974 GCA_032162485.1 Mycobacterium sp. | reverse complement strand
CGCACCTGGCGACACATGAACGGCTACAGCGGACACACCTACATGTGGGTCAACGCCGCTGGTGAAAAGGTGTGGGTGCGCTATCACTTCATCACCGATCAGGGCATCGAGAACTTCACCCAGGCCGAAGGCGACCAAATGGCCTCGGTGGACACCGATTACCACACCCGCGACTTGTTCGAGGCGATCGGGCGTGGGGACCACCCGTCGTGGACATTGAAGATGCAGATCATGCCATTCGAGGACGCAAAGACCTACCGGTTCAACCCCTTCGATCTGACCAAGGTGTGGCCACACGGCGACTATCCGCTCACCGAGGTGGGCCGACTGACACTGGATCGCAATCCCACCGACAACCACAGCCAGATCGAGCAGGGCGCCTGGTCGCCTTCCAATCTAGTGCCTGGAATCGGCGCGAGCCCGGACAAGATGTTGTTGGGCCGGATGTTCGCCTACGCCGACGCGCAGCGCTATCGCATCGGCGCGAACTACAACCAGTTGCCGGTCAACGCGCCGAAGTGCCCGGTGCACAGTTACAACACCGCCGGACACATGCGGTATGAGTTGGCCGCCGACCCGGTGTATGCGCCCAACTCCAAGGGCGGTCCGAAGGCCGACACCGCACGCTACGGCCAGCCCGCCGGTTGGCACACCGACGGGGACATGGTGCGCACCGCGTACACGTTGCGTGCCAACGACGACGACTGGGGTCAGGCGGGCACCCTTGTCCGCGAGGTCCTCAATGACACCGAACGGGATCGCCTGGTGGACAACATCGTCGGCCACCTGCTCGACGGTGTGTCGGAGCCAGTCCTGGAACGCGCCTTCGAGTACTGGCACAACGTCGACCAGGATCTGGGCGACCGCGTCGAGAAGGGTGTGCGGGCGGGATAGTTCGACCGAGCGCCGCAGCGGGCGTCGAAGTCGCTCGCTAGCGGGCGTCGAGGAAGGTGATGACCGCGAGGACGCGACGGTGGTCGTCGCCGGTCTCTGGAAGATCCAATTTGCCGAGGATGCTCCGGACATGTTTTTCCACAGTGCCCTCCGTGACCCAGATCCGATGGGCGATACCGGCATTGGACCGGCCCTCCGCCATCAGGGCCAGCACGTCCCGCTCCCGCGCGCTGAGCACGGCGAGGGGGTCATTGCGCCGACGGACCGACACCAACTCCTGAACCAGCGCCGGGTCCACCACCGACGCCCCCTTCGCGATCCGCTCCAGCGTGTCGACGAAGTCGGCCACGTCTGTGACCCGACTCTTGAGTAGGTAGCCGATGCTGTGGCCACTTGCCAGCAGTTCCATCGCATGTTCGACATCGACGTGCGCCGACAGCACCAGAATGCCGATGTCTGGGAGCTCTTCACGGATCACTCGGGCCGCGTCGAGGCCCTCGGTGGTATGGGTCGGCGGCATCCGAATGTCGGTCACCACGAGCCCGGGGTTCAGGTCTCTTACCATCGCGAGCAGCTGCACGCCGTCACCCGCCTGCCCGACGACGTCGAAACCCGAGCGGTCCAACAGGCTGGCGAGCCCCGCTCGGAGCAAGACATCGTCTTCAGCCAGAATCACCCGCACCCGATCGTCGCGGACATCGACCTCTCGACCCGAGGATCGCGCGAACGACCGGGACTCGCTTGACTCGCTTACATCTGGTTGATCGGATTGCCGTTGGGCGCGGACCTGCGCGAACTGGTCTTCGGTCATCGGCCGCACCTCATCGTGGTTGAAGACTGACGTTCTGTTGGTATGTACAGCGTGGCGCCGGACGCGGAAGGCCACATCACCGCCAGCGTCCCCCACGCTCTACCGGTGTCGGTACCCTCGACTACCCGCTAGCCGGTAGTCACCGCGACAGCACCTCCACCGGGGTGAAACGGGGTGGTTGCCCCGCCATGTGGGATTCGAGCCACGCCGACCGTCGCGCGCGCTGCCGTCGATCGATCACGTCGGCATACCCCGGAATGACGCGCCGGCCAATGCCGGTGACGAGATTCGGCCCGACGTGAACAAGGGGAAGCCAGCGGCGCCAGCCGGGATCGGGTAAGTCGTTGACCGTGAAGGATTTTGCCGAGAGAAAGAACCTGCCCCAATTACGAACCTTGTGGTATTCCTTCACTTTCCGCCTCCGGACCTCGGCGACGTCCTCATCGGTCGGGCCGAATGCCGTCACGAACGACTGCGCGAGCATCTTGGCATCCGGACCGTCATGCTTGGTGTCTTGCAATATCGTCGTGTAAGCCATCCGCCACCAGTCTTCGACGGTCTCGGGGTAGAGACTCGGCTCAACTCCAAGGATGTATCCGACGTAGCGCCAGAAGTGCATGTGATCGAGGATCTCCTCGTCGGAAACCAAGTACCCCAGCTTCTTGGTGTGCTCGTTGAGCAGAAACGACGTGAAAAGAGTTCCCAACTGGGCGTTTTGACTGAGCGGGACGCCGAGCCTTGCGCCGTCCCATTCGGGGTGTGGGGCGATCCGGCGCCGAATCATCGAGTGCATGATTCGGACGGTGACCGCGGTCTTGCGGCCTTCCCCTCCTGGGCGCATGCCGCCGGGCTCTGAGACGTCGATCCAGAAGCGGCACGTTTCGAGGAATCGGCCGAACGCGCTTCCGCCCGTGTACGCACCGGTCAAGATGAGCGGTTTGTGGATGAACTCGTTGCGGTAACCGTCGATGGTGATGAGTCCGAAGTAGTAGAACGCGTCGACGCCATAGCGGCGGAACACCTTGGCTCCACGCTCGACGCGGTCCCAGTCCAGCCAGTCGGGTTCGGTGTCGAGATGCTCGAAGAGCGCCACCAGTTCGGGGGACGCGTTTGGCACGCTGCCGATCCCGTGGTCGAGGGCTTGATCGACCATTTTCCGCGCGTCCCTGGCGTATTTGCCGGTGAACGCAGCCTCCATGAAGGCATCGGACAGGGGATCGGAGCGCGCTCGGTCGCGACCCAGTTCCGTCACCACGGCGTCGGGATAGG
>JAVROZ010000281.1:0-2840 GCA_032162485.1 Mycobacterium sp. | reverse complement strand
GACTGGCGTACGTACTCGTCGGTGACGACGGCACTCTCGCCGGCCCGGTGGCCAAGAACTTGTCCGACGCCGAACGCGACGGCCTGGCCGCGCATGTCGGCGCCAGCCCAGGGGACTGCATCTTCTTCTCGGCCGGCCCGGTGAAGGCGTCGCGGGCACTGCTGGGTGCGGCGCGTACCGAGATCGCCAACCGACTCGGCCTGATCGATCCGACCGCCTGGGCCTTCGTCTGGGTGGTCGACCCGCCATTGTTCGAGCCCGCCGATGACGCGACCGCCGCGGGCGACGTCGCGGTCGGATCGGGGGCGTGGACCGCAGTGCACCACGCGTTCACCTCGCCCAAGCCGCAGTACCACGACAGCATCGAATCAGACCCCGGCGGCGCGCTGGCCGACGCCTACGACATCGTCTGCAACGGCAACGAAATCGGCGGCGGCTCGATTCGTATCCACCGCCGCGACATCCAGGAGCGGGTGTTCGCCGTGATGGGTCTGGACAAGGCCGAGGCAGAAGAGAAATTTGGATTTCTGTTGGAGGCCTTCACTTTCGGCGCGCCTCCGCACGGCGGGATCGCGTTCGGTTGGGATCGGATCAACGCGCTGTTGGCCGGGTTCGACTCGATCCGCGAAGTGATCGCGTTCCCCAAGACCGGTGGCGGCGTCGATCCGCTGACCGACGCGCCAGCGCCGATCACCGCCCAGCAACGCAAGGAGTCGGGAATAGACGCCAAACCCAAGTCGGTTGACGGCGCATGACACAAGGAACTCCGGACGCCGAAACTCTCCGCGCGTTCAACCAGGCCATCGCGGACGAATTCCGTGCCAATGGGGGCAAGGTCGGCGGCCAATTCGCCAATGCAGACATCCTGTTGCTCAACACGACCGGCGCCAAGTCCGGCCAACCTCGGCTCTCGCCGCTGGCCTATTTCCGCATCGACGGCAAGCTGATCATTATTGGCTCCTTCGCGGGTGCCGATGTCAATCCGGCCTGGGTACATAATCTGCGCGCAAACCCGCGAGCACGCATCGAGGTCGGCGCCGAGACCTACGACGTCACCGCGCGCGAACTGACGCCACGGGAGCGTGACGACAATTTCGCAAAGATCTCCGCCGCGTCGCCGGGTTTCGCCGACTATCAGGCGAAGACGAGTCGGGTGATTCCGCTGTTCGAGTTACAGCGCGACTGAGCGGCGAGCATCTCATTGCTGAATAGGGCGGCCGACAGCGGTCTTGCGGCCGCACAACGTTTGCGCGTCGCGCTGTGGCCGATTACCCAGACTTCGGTCGCCGCGGGCGTCGCGTGGTACCTGACCCACGACGTCCTGCACCACCGACAGCCTTTCTTCGCGCCGATCTCCGCGGTCGTTTGCATGTCGGCGACCAACGTCTTGCGCGCGCGACGTGCTGCCCAAATGATCATCGGCGTCGCCCTGGGCATCGTGCTCGGCGCCGCTGTGCAGGCGCTGCTTGGCACCGAAGGACTGGCGTTCGCGGTGGCGGTATTCGTCGCGCTAGGCGTCGCAGTGCTGATCGGGACGGGCTTCATCGCCCAGGGGCTGATGTTCGTGAACCAGACAGCAGTGTCGGCGATCCTGGTGCTGGTGTTCGCGCACAGCGGCGGGATCGTGGCCGAGCGCCTGTTCGACGCGCTCATCGGTGGGGGCCTGGCCTTCGTGTTCAGCATTCTGTTGTTTCCGGCTAACCCGCTGACGGTGCTGGCGACGGCACGCGCGGCTGTGCTGGGCGCGCTGCACGACACGCTGAACGAGATCACTCAGGTGATGTGCGATCCGGAGCGCGTCACCGCGGACTGGCCGCTGGCCTGCGTTGATCGCCTACATAACCAGCTGGGCGGTCTGATCGAGGCCCGCAGCACGGCTCGGCTGATTGTGCGTAGGGCACCTTTGCGAGTGGGGATGCGCCGAACCATCGACTCGATCGACCACCACGCCGCAAGGCTCGGATTGCTGGCCGGGGCCGTGCTGCAACTGGCGAGAACCATCACGCCGCCGGTCAAAGAGGGGTTGGTCGAACCGTTGGGTGCGGCGGTGAGTGAGCTAGCGAAGGCAACAGCCATGGCGGATACAAACTCAGAGACGGCATGTGCTCATACCGCCGCGGCCCGCGGGCATGCCGCTGAGCTGGAAGCGGCTGCCGAGGACCGGACCGACGCGGTGCTCGCCGACATCGTTCGCACCTGTGCTGACGACCTGCAGGCAGTAATCGATTGTTAGGGACGTCGATATTTACTTCAAATTGGCGAGAAACTCTTTGACCAGCCTCTTCGGGGCCTGCACGAGCCACGCCTCGGTGATCAGATCCTCAAGGTCGCTGACAGCGATCTCGGCCAGTTTGACCAGCACCGCCGGATAACCGTCGAAATGCGGGGTAGTGAAATACACGACCGGCTCGTCGGCAATCAACGCCAGCTTGACGCCCTCATCGGCCACCCGGACACCGAGGATGTCGCCGGTCGGCGGCTGCACACCCGCCTTGGTCAAGGTTTCAACGTCGGACTTGCGCAGTGGCCGCTCCCACACCATCAGCTTCTTGCCGACGCGCCATTCATGCGGCGACGGCTCGGTGGTCAGCGGGAGCTCACCGACGATGCGGGCGACGTCGTCCCAGGTAGCCACGTCTTGATTGTGCGCGCGGCAGTCCGCTTCGGCATGTTTATCGGCGAAGTTACCCGCTGGCGGCGACCCGCTGCGCCCGCCGCTGCCCGATGGCGGCGACCCGCTGCGCCCGGCTGCGCCGCGCTTGCGATCGCCGCTGCCAGATGGCGGCGACCCGCTGCGCCCGGCTGCGCCGCGCTTGCGATCGCCGCTAACCCACTGATTC
>JAVROZ010000280.1:0-9650 GCA_032162485.1 Mycobacterium sp. | reverse complement strand
TGGTCTCAAAATACGGACGGCACGATAGGCTGCATCCGTGACTGAGCAACATCGAGCCGTCTACACCCATGGGCATCACGAGTCGGTGCTACGCGGTCACCAGCGACGCACGGCGCAGGATAGCGCCGCCTACCTGTTGACATACTTGCGACGGGGTCTGTCCGTGCTCGATATCGGTTGCGGCCCAGGGACAATCACCGTCGACCTCGCTGCCCTTGTGGCACCCGGGGCGGTGACCGCCGTCGAAATCACCGAGGAGGCCTTGAAGCTGGCCCGCGCCGAGGCCGGACGACGCAACGCGACAAATGTCTCGTTCGTCACCTCCGACGTTCATGCGCTCGACTTTCCCGACGCCGCGTTCGATGTCGTTCATGCACACCAGGTGCTGCAGCATGTGGCCGATCCGGTGCAGGCGCTGCGGGAGATGCGCCGGGTGTGCGTCCCGGGTGGACTCGTCGCGGTCCGCGACGCCGACTACGCCGGGTTCATCTGGTATCCGCGGCTTGCGCCGCTGGACCGTTGGCTCGAGCTGTACCAACGGGCCGCGCACGCCAATGGCGGCGAACCGGACGCGGGCCGGCGCCTGCTGTCTTGGGCCCGGCAGGCCGGCTTCGTCGACATCGCGCCGACCGGCAGCATCTGGTGCTACGCGACGGACGAGACCCGCGACTGGTGGGGTGGAATGTGGGCCGATCGTATTCTGCACTCCGACCTGGCCCGCCAGTTGGTGAACTCGGGATTGGCGACCGGCGCTGAGCTCGAAGAGATTTCGGCGGCGTGGCGGGAGTGGGCGGCTGCCCCGGATGGCTGGTTTGGCATCCCCAATGGAGAGATTCTGTGCCGTGCCTAGGTTCGCCGGTCGTCGTGGGTTAGCGGGGACTCGTCAGTCATAGCGGCATACTGCGCCAAAACCGACGCAATCGAAGCCAGTCTTGGCCGCCGACCCCGGCGCGACCCGGCATTTCCGCAGGTCAACACTATGGTATTGGCATTCTCTTTTTTTGCAAGTACGTTATGCACTGATGGATAACGTAGCCCAGACCCCATCGGGCATCCCGCTCGCCCCGGTGTACGGCCCGGCGGATCGACGAGCGGAGCCCCCACCGCCAGGGGAGTTTCCCTTCACCCGGGGTAACTTCGCGTCCGGATATCGCGGCAAGCTGTGGACTTTCCGGCAGTACTCCGGCTTCGGCACGGCCGAGGAGTCCAATCGCCGCTACCGCTACCTGCTCGACCAGGGCGGTACCGGGCTCTCGGTTGCGCTCGATCTACCGACCCAGTGCGGCTACGACTCCGACGACCCGGACTTCGGCGAGGAAGTCGGCCGCGTCGGCGTCGCGGTCGACACGCTTGCCGACTTCGAGATCCTGTTCGACGGCATCCCGCTGGACAAGCTGAGCACCAGCATGACCATCAATGGCACGGCGGCCATCCTGCTGGCGTTCTACGTGGCGGCGGCCGAGCGAAAAGGGATACCGCGCGCCAAGCTCACCGGCACCATTCAGAACGACATCCTCAAGGAATACGCCTCGCGCGGTACCTGGATCTGGCCACCGGAGCCCTCGCTACGACTGATCGCCGACACCATCGAATTCTGCGCGGCCGAAGTGCCCCGGTTCAACGCGATCTCGGTGGCCGGGGCGCACTTCCGGGACGCCGGCGCCACCGCGGTGCAGGAGATGGCGTTCACATTGGCCGACGGTGTCACCTACTGCGACACCGTGGTGGAACGCGGCCGCATGACGATCGACGAATTCGCGCCCCAGATCTCGTTCTTCTTCTACACCCACGGCGACTTCTTCGAAGAGGTCGCCAAATACCGTGCGGGACGGCGTCGTTGGGCCACGATCGTGCGGGAACGCTACGGGTCCAGCAAGGACAAGGCGTCGATGTTCCGGTTCGGCTGCGTGTGCGGCGGCGCGTCGCTGTACGGTCCGCAGGCACAGAACAACGTGGTGCGAGTGGCTTACGAGGCGATGGCGGCGGTGTTGGGTGGTGTGCAGTCGATGTTCACCGCGGCCTGGGACGAGCCGTTTGCGCTGCCCTCCGAGGACTCCACCACGTTGGCGCTGCGCACCCAGCAGGTCCTGGCCTACGAGACCGGCGTCACCCAGGTCGCCGACCCGCTGGGCGGCTCCTACTTCGTCGAGGCGCTCACCGACGCCACCGAAGCCCGCATCATTGAGATCATGGCCGACCTTGAGCAGCACGGCGGCATGGTCAGCGCGATCGAGGACGGCTATCTACAGGGCCTGATCGCCGACGAAGCGTTCCGGATCCACCAGGAGATCGAGGGAGGCTCCCGCCCGGTGGTGGGGGTCAACCGGTTCGTCTCCGAGGAGCCAGATCCCGACGTCGTCACCTACGAACTCGACGCCGAAGGCCGCGACCTGCAGCTCAAGCGCTTGTCCAAAGTCAAAGCCGAAAGGGACAGCGCCGCGGTCGAATCCGCTCTTGCTGCGCTGTCTCGCAGTGCCGAGGGAACCGACAATCTGATGCACAAGCTGATCGACTGCGCCAACGCGTATTGCACGGTGGGGGAGATGGTTACCACGCTCAAGGCGGTATGGGGCGAGTTCCAGCAGCCGGTGGTGTTTTAGATGGCCGCCCGCATCCTGGTCGCCAAGCCAGGTCTCGATGGCCATGACCGCGGGGCCAAGATCGTCGCTCGCACCCTGCGCGACGCGGGCTTCGAGGTCATCTATACCGGCATCCGCCAGCGGATCGAAGACATCGCATCCATCGCCGTGCAGGAGGACGTGGCTGTCGTCGGGCTGAGCATCCTCTCCGGAGCTCACCTGACGCTCACCGCGCGCACCATCGAGGCATTGCGCGGCGCCGATGCTGCCGACATCGCCGTCGTCGTCGGTGGGACCATCCCGCACGCCGACGTGCCCAAGCTGCTGTCCGCCGGCGCGGCGGCGGTGTTCCCCACCGGGACATCGCTGGACACGTTGGTCCGCGAGATCCGCCAGCTGACCGGCACATCGACATCCGAGGCAGCCGAGCCAGAGGAAACGCCGTGCGCATCGGAGTGATGATCGGCGCCGAGCGTGGCGATATGGCCCGCAAGGTGGCAAAGCTGGTCTCCGACATCGAATGGGCCGAATCCGCAGGTCTGGATACCGCTTGGATGCCGCAGGTGCCCGACGACTTCGACTGCCTGACCATGGTCGCGTTGATGGCTGCACACAGCTCGCGCATCGAGCTGGGTACCGCCGTGGTGCCGCTGCAGGCCCAACATCCGATTGCTCTTGCCCGCCAAGCGCTCTCGACGCATGCCGTGGCTGGTGGAAGGCTGGCGCTGGGCGTCGGACCGTCGCACCACTGGATCATCCGGGACATGCTTGGCCTGCCGTATGAGAAGCCGGCCGCCTACACCCGCGACTACCTACAGGTGCTCAACGCCGCCATCGCCGGGCCGGGATCGGTTGACGTCGAGAACGATTCGTTTACGGTGCACAATCCGACCGCACTCGGCGCCGAACCGCCAATGCCGGTGCTGGTCGCCGCGCTGGGGCCCGTGATGCTGCAGCTTGCCGGTGAACTGGCCGATGGCACCGTGTTGTGGATGGCCGACGAGCGCGCGATCGGTGATCACATCGCGCCGAAGATCACAAAGGCTGCCGCGGATGCCGGCCGCCCCGCACCGCGGATCGTGGCGGGCATCCCGGTATGCCTATGTGCGCCTTCCCAAGTCGAAGTTGCCAAGGAGCGGGCCAACCGCATCCTGGGTGAGGCCGAGGTGTCGCCCAATTATCAGCGCCTGCTCGAACGCGGCGATGCCCGAGATGTCGGCGATCTGTGTGCGGTCGGCGACTCGGAACGGATTTTGCGGCGCTTCCGGCTTTTTGCCGACGCTGGCGTTACAGATCTGTCGGTGCGGTTGCTGCCCATCGGTGACAACCGCGACGAACTCATCGCCTCCAAGCGCCGGACCCGGGAGATGATTGCCGAGCTGGCCAAGGAGCTGCGGTGACGTCGAACTCTTTGCCGGGGCCTTTGTCAGGAATCCGCATCCTCGAGGTCGGCACCATGCTGGCCGGCCCGTACGCCACGATGCTGCTCGCCGATCTCGGAGCCGACGTCACCAAGATCGAGCCGGCCGGCGGCGAGATTTCCCGCGGCGTCGGGGACAGCTACTTCGCCAGCCTGAACCGCAACAAGTCCAGCCTGTGCCTCGACCTGAATTCCGAAGCGGGACAACAGCGCCTGGGTGAGCTGGTCGCCGAGTCGCACGCGCTGCTGGTAAATCTGAAGCCATCCGCAATTCGCCGCTTGGGGCTTACCTACGAGGCGCTGCGGCGGCACAACGAGAAGATCGTCTGTGTGGCGATCACCGGTTTCGGTCTGCACGCCAGTGACGACCCCGCGTTCGACTACGTGATCCAAGCCGCCACCGGCATCGCTGCGCTGACCGGCGATCCGCAGGGTCCGCCGACCCTGCCGGGCTACTCGTCGGCCGATAACTCCACCGGGATGTGCGCGGCGCTGGGCCTGTTGGCCAAGATCATCTCCGGCACCGGTGGGCAGGTGGACGTGTCGCTACGTGACGTCATGTTCTCCCAGCTGAATTATCATGCCGCGACCTACCTCAACGATGGCGTCGAGCCGCAGCGCCGCCCGCTCGGAGCGCACTCCTATTACGTTCCGGCACAACTCTTCCCGACCAAGGACGGCTATCTGGCCTTATTCATTACGCACGACGGCTTCTGGAAATCTTTTGCGACTGAAGCGGGGATCGGCGGGTTCGAAACGATGGCCGAGCGGGTAGCCCGACGTGACGAAGTCCTCGGTATCGTCGCCTCGATGCTGGCGACCGATACCGCTGCCGGTTGGGAACAGCGACTGCGACCGCTCGGAGTGCCGGCCGCGGCCGTCCGGACGCTACCGGAAGCCCTGAAGGCGACTCCGGAAGTCGTTGTGTCGGCAGGAGATCTGCGCCTGATCGGTACTCCGATCCATGTCTCGGGGTATCAACCCGACTACCGGCCGCCGCCGGCTCTGGACGACAGCTTTCGAACGTGACGACGGCCCTCGAACGTGACCCTGTCGTCACGGTCGGGCTCCGGCGTGACTGCACCGTCACGGTCGCGCGGGAGGCGTCAGGTACGCCTAGGCTTGCGGCGCGTATTCGGTAGTCACCTCGAGTAGCCGCATGACCGGCGGCGGATCGAGCTGTAGCGCCCCAGACATGTGCAACTTGCCCGCGTTGTCGTTCAGGCCCCGCAGCACCGCCTGCAGGTCGTCGGCCTCGATCTCGTAGAGAGCGACGTAGGGGCCATCCGCGTCGACCGGCCGTAGCCGGCGCGCCGAGACAAATCCGTCGAGGGCGACGAGTTCCTGCAAATGAACCTCGTCGTACCAGGTGTTGTACTCCTGCTCGCGCTCGGGCGAACTGGGGAAAGTCTCGACGAGGATGATTCCTTTTGCCATGGTCGCCGCCTCCTGATGACTACTCGTACTGCACGGTGATCGGTGCCGTGTCCGGTATGCCTTGGCAGGTCAGAATGTAGCCGTCGGCCACTTCGTCGTCGTCGAGGGCGTCGTTTATCCGCATTGTCGCGGTGCCTTCGGTGAGCATGGCCATGCAGGTGCCGCAGTTGCCGGCCTCGCAGTTGAACGGTGGGTCCAGCCCGGCTCGTCGCGCGCTTTCCAGCAGTGTTTCGCCAGGGACCAGCGGCACCGACACCTTCTTGCGGCCCAGATGAATGGTCACTATGCCGGGCTCCGTCATGACCGCCTATCTGACTCGATACGGAACTAGTGCTGCACTTGCATTCTTCACTATAGAGAATACTATTCTCACAGGACGATAGGATCTTCTCAATCTTTGTTTCGACATGTACCACCTGCCCGAAAGGATCGGACGTGACCGAGCGGGCCGCGCTCGTGTTCGAGGATCGGCAGATCAGCCGGCCTCAGCTCGATGCGCTGACCGACGGGCTGGCTGCGACCCTGCGCAAGAGGGGAGTCGGCGCCGGCGAGCGGGTCGCGGTGATGGCGTCCAACCGCCCCGAGTTCGTCGCCACCCTGCAGGCGATATGGCGGCTGGGTGCCGCGGCGATTCTGATCAGCCCGGCCTGGAAGCGCGACGAGGTCGAGCATGCGCTCGCTCTGACCGATCCGACCGACGCCGTCGGCGACCACCCGGTGCTGGCGGGCCTGATGCCGACGTTGCACCTGGACGAGCCGATCGTTCCCGCCGAACCGGTGACCACCGCCCCGCCGCCCCAAGGTGACGCGGTCCTGGTTTTCAGTTCCGGCACCACCGGGTTGCCCAAGGCCGTTCGGCACACCCATGCATCGTTGGATGCGGCGGGGTGGCACTGGCGCGATGCGCTGGGGTTGACCGACCGCGACCGCATTCAGGTCGCCACTCCGCCGTCGCACATTCTGGGTCTGCTCAATATTCTCACCGCGCTGCGCACCGGCGCTCGGCTGCGGCTACACCCTCGATTCGACGTCGACCGAATGCTGCGTCACATCCAAAGCGACCGCATCACAGTCGAAATGGCCGTCGCACCCATCGCGCTGGCCATCGCCTCGCATCCCGGCCTGGAGTCCTACGATCTGTCGTCCTTGCGGTACATCATGTGGGGCGCGACGCCCGTAACGGCGAGCATCGCGGAGACGGTGACCAGGCGTACCGGCATCGGCTGGGTACCCGCCTACGGCACCACGGAGTTACCCGTCATCGCCTGCAATCCGCAGGATGGGGCACGTCTGGATTCCGTTGGGCAAGCGGTGCCCGGCGTCGAGTTGCGGGTGGTCTCGTTGGCGACCGGCGCGCCGGTCGGTCCGGGCGAGGTCGGGGAGATCCAGGCGCGGTCTGGTTCGCTCATGGCCGGGTACTTGCCGTGCGGGGCGACGGCCGAGGCGTTTGTTGACGGCTGGTACCGCACGGGGGACGTCGGCTGGCTTGATGTCGATGGCTGGCTGCGGATCACCGACCGGCTCAAGGAGATGATCAAGGTGCGCGGGTTTCAGGTCGCGCCCGCCGAAATCGAGACCGTGTTGCACGGTCATCCCGCGGTGCAGGACTGCGCGGTCTTCGGCGTTCCCGACGGTGCCAACGGTGAAGCCGTAGTCGCCGCCGTTGCCACGCACAGTTCTTCTGAAACCACCGAAGTCGCCGCCGAGCTGGTGGCGCGGGTGGACGCGAAGTTGGCGTCCTACAAGCGGCTGAACCGGGTGGTTTTCGTGCCGGATATTCCTCGCCTGCCCTCCGGCAAGGTGCTGCGCAGAGTGCTCAAGGAGAGCTATGGATGTACGTCTGACAGCTGAACAACAGCAACTACGTGACGCCGCGGCCAAGATGGCTGACGACCTCGGTCCGGCAGCCGTTCAAGACCTGGCCGACCAGAATAGAATCACCCGGCTGGACAAGCAGATCGGCCTGACGGGCTGGCGGTCGCTGCGCTCGGATGAGGCGTCGGGGGTCGAAGTGGCCATAGTCGCAGAAGAATTCGGGCGCCGACTGATCGATGCGCCCTTCCTGGGGCCGGTACTGGCCGACGATTTGGCGCGTCACCTCGATGCCGATATCGGTTCCGCGACGATCGCCTTTGCCGATCTGGCGATCGACGCGCGTGGGTATCGACGGGCTCTGCTGCTCTCGGGTACTACGGTTCTGGCTGCTGATCTTGAGGACGGTGCCGACGATGGTGCCGACCTGACCCGGGTGAGCGCGAGAATCGCGGGATCGCCCGCGTCGGTGGGCGAGGTGCCCGCCGATGCTGCCGCGCGATGGCAGGCCCTCACTCTCGTCGCCACGGCAGCTGACCTCGTCGGCACCGCGCGCGGAGCGCACGCTGTCGCATGTGACTACGCGAAAATTCGTGAGCAGTACGGCAAATCGATCGGTTCCTACCAGGCCGTCGCCCACCTGCTGGCCGAAAGCATCGCATTGATCGAGGGTTCGGTCAGCGTGCTGCGCCATGCGGCGTGGGCCGTCGACGAACTCGACCCGACCAAAGCCGTTCAGGCGGCCCGGGTGGCGAAGGTCTACTGTGCCCGCGCCACCCGAACGGTGTGCGAGACCGCGGTGCAAGTACACGGCGGGATCGGCAATACCTGGGAATGCCTGGTGCACGTGTATCTGCGCCGGGCGTTGACATCGACCGAGCTGTGTCCGGTCACCCTGAAGGAGGTCGCCCGTGGACTTTCGTGATTCGCCGCAAGAAGCCGAGTTCCGCGAACGACTACGGTCCTGGCTCTCAATGCACGCCAAGGAATTTGGCGGATCGGGTGACGAATATTGGGCCCGCCAGGCGGACTGGCACCGTGCCCTGTACCAAGGGGGATTCTTCGGCCTTTCGTGGCCGCGCGACTACGGTGGCCAGGAACTGGCGCCGGTGTATGACGTCATCGTCGACGAAGAATTGGCGCGGGCCGGCGCCCCGCCCCGGCCCAGCGTCGGCTACCTGGTCTTCGGGATCGGTAGGCACGGTAGTGACGCGTTACGGCAACGGTTTGTTCCCGGCATCATCAACGGCACCGAGCGTTGGTGCCAGGGATTCAGCGAGCCGGGCGCGGGTTCGGACCTCGCGTCGTTGACCACCACCGCCACCCGCGAGGGTGACAACTACGTGATCAACGGACACAAAATCTGGACCAGCTACTCCGACGTCGCGGACTGGTGCCTGCTGCTCGCGCGCACCGACCCCGAGGCCAAACGCCATCGCGGTCTGTCGGCATTCGTCCTGGAGATGAAACAGCCTGGCGTACTACAGCGTCCGTTGCGCATGATCAATGGAGTCATCAACGAATTCGGCCAGGTGTTCTTCGACGGCGCCACGGTTCCAGCGGATCGGATGGTCGGCGCCCCCGGTGACGGTTGGTCGGTCGCCATGACCGTGGTCGGACACGAGCGCGAACCGTCCACGCTGGGTTATGCGGCGCGCTACAACAAGCTGGTCGCAGAGTTGGTGGCGCGCAGCGATGGTCCAGTAGACGATGAGGTGGCATGGGCGGCGGTCGAGGCGGAGATGCTGACGCACCACGTGCGACGGCGGTTGTCCGAACAGCTCGACGGCGTGTCCCACGGGCCGGAAGGATCGCTGGATAAGCTGCTGATGACGTGGGTGGAACAGTCGGTAGGGCACGCTGCGCTGGCTGTCGGTGGCACCCGTGACCCGGACCTGCTCAACGCCTACCTGTACAGCCGCGCGCAAAGCGTAATGGGTGGTACTTCGCAGATACAGAAAAACATCATCGCCTCGCGGATCCTGGGATTGGGAGTTTGAAATGTATGACATGCCAAGCGAAATCGATGTCCGCGCCGACGGGGCGCTGCGGATCATCACCCTCAACCGCCCGGATGACCTCAACGCGGTCAACGACAACCTGCACGTCGGGCTGGCCCGGCTGTGGCAGCGACTGACCGACGATGCCTCCGCCCGCGCGGCGGTCATCACCGGGGCCGGCAAAGCATTTTCAGCCGGCGGGGATTTCTCTTATCTGGCCGAGCTCGCCGAGGATGCGGACTTGCGCGCCAAGACCATTCGCGATGGACGTGAAATCGTGCTCGGCATGGCCCGGTGTCGAATTCCGGTGATAGCGGCCGTTAATGGCCCTGCGGTGGGGCTGGGGTGCAGCCTGGTTGCGCTCAGCGACATCGTCTACATCGCCAAAGACGCCTTTCTCGC
>JAVROZ010000279.1:0-4990 GCA_032162485.1 Mycobacterium sp. | reverse complement strand
GTGCGGTCAGCCGTTGCACCAGGTCGTAACCGGATTGGGCGGTGACAGCGGCCAGATCGTCCAGAGCGGGCCAGGGCCGTTCGGGGTTCACATGGTCGGGCGTCAGCGGCGAGACGCCGCCCCAGTCGTCCACACCAGCGGCCACCAAAGCCAGGCATTCATCGCGGGAAACCAGGTTCGGCGGCGCCTGGATGCGCATGCCGGGACCCAACACCAGCCGGGAAACCGCCACCGTCGCCAGGTAATCCTCGATGCCGGCGTCGGGTACCGCGGCCATCACCGTGTGCTCCTTGGCCCGGAAGTTCTGCACGATCACTTCTTGGATATGACCGAACTCCTTGTGCGACTTACGGATCGCATGCAATGTGTCGGCTCGCTCAACCAAGTTCTCGCCAATGCCCACCAGCAGGCCAGTGGTGAATGGAATGGACAGCCGACCGGCGTCGGTCAGGGCACGCAGTCGCACCGCCGGGTCTTTATCCGGACTTCCGTAGTGCGCCAGTCCTTTGGTTTCAAAGAGCCGTCGCGACGTCGTCTCGAGCATCATGCCCATTGACGGCGCCACTGGCTTGAGCCGCGACATCTCCGACCAGGTCATGACGCCGGGGTTCAAGTGCGGCAACAACCCGGTTTCCTCGAGTACCCGGATCGCCATCGCCCGGACGTAGGACAAGGTGGAGTCGTAACCTCGTTCACCGAGCCACTGCCGCGCCTCGGGCCAGCGGTCCTCGGGACGGTCGCCCAGAGTGAATAGTGCTTCCTTGCAACCCAGTTCGGCTCCACGTCGCGCAACATCGAGAATTTCGTCGGGCTCCATGTACATGCCCATGCCCTGGGCACGTAGCTTGCCCGGGACGGTGACGAACGTGCAGTAATGACAGATGTCCCGGCAAAGGTGAGTCACCGGAAGGAAAACCTTGCGCGAGTAGCTGATCGGCAACCGGCCGGCCGCACCGCGACGTCCGGCCGATTCCAAGCCCGCGTCGCGCACGCGCGCCGCGCTCGCGCACAAATCGGCCAGGTCGTCGCCGCGTGCGGTCATCGCGACGGCGGCCTCGTCGACATTCAGCGCTACGCCGTCCCGGGCCCGTCGCAGCACCCGTCGCAGTGCCGAAACACTGGCCTTGGGCGGGCCTTGGGATGCAATGACCGGATCGGGCAGACCCGTCGGCTCGGCTGGCTCGGGCGTCAAAGGCACGTTGGTGTAACTTCCCCGCGCTCGAATTTCATCCGCGCATCTCACTAGGTGAGAAACACGGCATCCCTGGTGCCATACGCGCAACAGTAGCGGCAGGCGCCGGTCCGCACGCGACTGACCAGCGTGCACCATGTCCGGCGACCTATTTGGCCGACTCGGCACTATTCACCACCGATCGCGATACGATCCGTCCATCGACTACCACGCTGAAGAGGGCCGAACGGTGGCCGTAGCTGGTTGTCTGTTGGGATGAGCGGGATGTCGTTCATGCACGCAGCGCCGGAGGCGCTGGCGACGGCGGCATCCAACATTGCCGGTATCGGCACGGAGATCAGCACGGCCAATGCGGCCGCTGCGCTTCCCACCACCGGGGTGTTAGCCGCCGCGGCGGATCAGGTTTCGGCCGAGGTCGCGGCGCTGTTTTCATCACATGCCCAGGGGTATCAGCAGCTCAGCGCCCAGGTGGCGGCGTTTCACGACAAGTTTGTCCAGGTCCTGAGCGCAGGCGCGAATTCCTACGCGAACGCCGAGTCCGGTGCGGCGCAGACACTGGCAAAGGCGGTGAACGCGCCCACGTCCCAACTGCTGGGTGGTCAGCCGTTGAGCCTGCCATCGGCGGGCAATATCGCGGCCAGCGCCGCAGCGCAGGTGCAAAGCCTGTTTCAGGGGGCCGGCGGCAAGGTCCTAGGCCTCCTGGGGCTACAGCCGACGGGTGGACTCGGCGCCTTGACCGCCTCACGCGCACTCCTCGGGCCCCTAGGCAGCGCCGAGGCCGCGCCGGCGGCCGTCATACCCGTGAGCTGGGCGACTTCGATCGAGAATTTCTACAATTTCGCCGAGCCTTACGTGCAGTACGGCTTCAACCTCGCTGCATACGCCGCGGGCTGGCTACCGTACGTCGGCATTCTGGCCCCGCAGATCAACTTCTTCTACGACCTGTTCGAGCCCATGGTGCAGAGCGGCCTGTTCAACACGCTGGACTGGCTGAGTGGGACGATCAGCTTCAGTCAGGGCCTGAGCAATTTCTGGGCCACCACGACAGCATCGATCAACCAGTTCCTCACCACTGAGTACTACTGGTTCTTGAGCTTTTTGCCCCCGCTCCCGCCCTTGCCGCCGTTCTTTCCGTAACCTCTCGTGTCAGCGCTGCGCTCTGCGCCGCCACAGCACCCACACCGGGGGTAGAACGCCCAGCACGATCAAGACCAGCGCCGCGTACGCCATCAGCCCTTGTCCACCGAGAATGACGTCGTCGCCCGGACCCCCCAGACTCATCGCCGCAACCGTGAGAAGCCACGTCCACAACGGCAAGGCGGCCACCCTGGGCGACGTCGTCCATCGCGCAGCGGCCCACACCAGCGCAGCGTTGACCAGTCCGCTGATCAACGCGCTCACCGGAAAGGGAACCGAGCCAATGTAGGAGGGCAGCAGCAGCGCCCCGGCTAGTGCCGACAACACTCCGTCGACAGCAAGCAATGCCAATACAACAAAACGGATAGCGGGATCCGTCGCGCCGGTCTCCTCACTCGAGATGGCGCGCGTAGTTGTATCGGTCAGGTTGGGACGCTGTCGAACTGCGAAACGATCGAACCGAGTACCCACTGCAGGCTGTCGAGCCGGTCCTGCCAGTGCTGCATGTTGGGGTCCATGTCCGGGTCCATGCGATTCCTTCCGTGACTGCCTATTTGGCAGCCTACGTTGCCGGACCTGTGATTCCCAGACCGGCAAGCAGGTCTGTTTCCCAGCCGCGCTCGTCGCGAGCGCCCGCCGTGCCGGCGACGAGAATGTAGTGCTCCTGAGCCAGGATGGGCAGTGCCAGGTTGTTCGACAGGCCGCAGGCCCGCCCAGTCGCACCGACGACCACCTGCGTGGCATGCGCGGCAAGGGCGGCGACCTTGGCAGCGTGCGCGTCCCCATCGGCCTCTACGACAGCGTTGATGCTCTCGTCGGAATAGGTGAACGGGATTTCCTCCGGAGGGAGGATCCACTCGGGTCGCAGGTCTTCGGTAACCAGGGACCGCAGGCCCGCCGCCATGGCATCCCGAGCCAGCACCGTCCAGTAGAACTTCGGCACCGTCCATGGCTCGCCCGGGATTTCGTCGGACCCGGCACCAGCAGCAGAGACTGCGGCCGTGGTGACGGCGTGGGTACGGATGTGGTCGGGATGGCCGTAGCCGCCGTCCGGGTCGTAGGTCACCACCACATGCGGACGAAGCTCGCGGATCAGCGCCACCAGGGCTCCGACGGGCTCCCGTTCGTCAGCGTCGACGAACCTGCGCCCACTTTGCGGCTCGGTGCCGGCCATACCGGAATCGCGCCAGCGCCCCGCACCCCCGAGATAGATGGGTTGCCCGACGCCCAACACGTGCAGCGCCCGGCTGAGCTCGCCGATCCGGTAGCCGCCGAGCTGATCCGCCTGGTCGACGGCGAGTTGGGCCCAGCGATCGCCGATGACCTCACCTTCTTCACCGAGCGTGCACGTGACGACGTAGACCTGTGCGCCGCGTGCGGTGTAGTGAGCGATGGTGGCGCCGTTGGCCAGACTCTCGTCGTCGGGGTGTGCATGCACGAACATCAGCCGCGGCGTCTCAGGCATGCACGCACCCTACCGCCATCGGAAGAGCCAGATTTGGCAACGATAGGAACGCTAGCGGCTACTATCGATTAATGACGCAGGCGATCCAAGCCACTGTGAGCCGGAGTCGACGCCGCGGAGAAGTACTCGAACGTGCACTCTACGCGGCGACCTTGGCCGAGTTGACATCGGTCGGGTATGGCGGTCTGACGATGGAAGGCATTGCGGCGCGCGCCCACACTGGGAAGGCGGCGCTGTACCGGCGCTGGGCAAGCAAGCACGACCTGGTGCAAGCCGCACTGACACACACCATCCCGCCGCTACCCGAGCCGCGCGCCGGCCGATCGGCACGAGAGAATCTGTTGGCGGTGTTCACGGCTCATCGAGATGTGTTGGCGGGCAAGACCGACTTTCCCGGTCTGGAGATCGTCGCTCAGTTGATCCACGAGCCCGAGCTGCGGGCAATCTTCGCCGACGCCGTGGTCGCTCCACGCCTGAAGATCATCGAGTCGATCCTGCAGACCGCCGTATGCGAAGGCGCTATCGACGCCGGGTCACTCACGCCGCTTACCGCCCGCATCGGGCCCGCGTTGATCAACCAGCACGTCATGCTCACCGCCACCCCGCCAACCCGACGCGAGCTGGCGCTCATCGTGGACACCGTGTTGCCACCCAAATCTACTGTGCTGCACGTAAATTAACGATCGCTAAGCCCTGCGGGTTAGTGCGACAAGCCCGATTAAGTCCGCGCCGGCCATGACGCTGCTGATCAGCACCCCGCAGACCGCCGATTTGGCCGCCGATGAACGTGAGCCCGCTACCGGTCAACAAACCTGCAGTGAAGTCGGCCGGCGGTGGATATCGACGCCTAGGTATGTCTAGGTACGTAGGGTGCCGGTGCCAGTTAGGGCCAGCTGGAGCGGAAGGGTCAGATTGCTGAGGATGGCGGCGTCGAACAGGAATTTCTGTTCCAGAGCGCCCAACAGACCGCCGGCCGTGACACCGCCGAAAACATCTGTCGGAGTGCTGACCAACAGGCCGCTGGTCAGGTTTACCGCAGGGGCGCCCAGCAAGGCGTTGACCGCCACCTGCGGCGTACCTACCAGCAGCAGGTTGAGACCGTTGAAGGCGTTGTTGACCGCGCCGTTGAGGGCACCGCCGGTGCCGAAAATGGCCAGTTGCAATGCTTGCTCATTAGCGACCAGATTGGCGTTGAA
>JAVROZ010000278.1:0-2628 GCA_032162485.1 Mycobacterium sp. | reverse complement strand
ACCGGCCGGGACGGGTTGCAGGCCACGCCGACGCCAAGCGTGCCGGAAACCGGTGCGATGGCGGCGAATACGTCGGCGTGGTCGCACGCCAGACGGTTGGACATGAAGCCACCGTTGGACATGCCGGTGGCGAAGACGTGCCCGGCGGGGACGTTGAAGTCGTTGCGCAGCTTGTTCACCAGTGCGACCAGGAAACCGATGTCGTCCAGGTGGCGGCGGTCCGCAGGCGCCGCCCCCCGCCCGTCGGCCCAGCTCTTGTCGTAACCATCGGGATAAACCACCAATAGGTTGTTGGTGTCGGCGACGGAGTCGAAGTCGGAAAGGCCTCGCTGCCCGGCGCCGGTGCCGCCGCCACCGTGCAGATTCAGCACTAAACCGACGGGCGGACCCGGCGGCACGTGCACCAAGTAAGTCCGGTTCAAGCCGCCGTACGGCAACATCCCGGCCTGGTCCCGCGCACGGGCCGCCTGGACTTCGCGTTCGTTGCACCCGACCAGACACAACACCAGGAGAACGACGAGCGAGAGCAATCGCGCCCAAGGCATGACGTCAAAAGTACCGATCACAGTTGCTGAGGCCGTCGCGCCCTCGGTCCGCCAAACCTTGATCAAGAATCATCCCGCTGACGGCGGTCTGGGCATCCACGTTCCCTTGACCTCGAGCCCCATCGCCAGATCTTCGTACTTCTGCTCTTTCCTCTTCTTCCAGCCACTTCCCGCCGAGATCGGCGGCGCCATCAGCGGAGGGAGCATCGGGAACCCGGCGTCGGTGGCGTCGCCGACGGGAAGCGGGGATGCCGCCGACGCGAGTTGCACCGGCATGTGTGCGGCGGTCAGCACTCCCGTCGCGGCCGGCGGTGCGGAGAGGGTGCCGAACGGCACCGACACCCCTACTGCGGCTGCAGGGGATCCCGCGGCGCCGAGCGCCCCAGCAGCCTCCGACAAACCGGATCCCACCGACGCGCCGAGGGCCGATTCGCCTTCCGACAGGCCCTCGGCGACGTCGGGGGCAAGCCCCTGCAATGCCTGGACCGACTGGGTCTGCGCGAACAGGCTGAGCAGGTTGATCGGGAAGCCCGACGAAACCCACTGGTTGAGGTAGGTGTTCGACAACCCAAACCAGCCCTCGTTGGGGTCGAACGTGATGCCAATTGACTGCAGAAACGCATCGATCGGCGACACGGGCGGCGCAACCGCGTCAGCGGGTAGCGCGAGAGCGGCCGGAGCAGCAGCGGCGGCCGGTGCCGCGGCGGCCTGCGCTGTCGATACGGCTTGGGCCTGCGCCGCAGTCCCGCCCGCATCGGACGTCGTAGGCGGCGGCGAGAACAGTTGCAGCGCGGTGGCTTGTGCCGAGGCCGCCTGATAGCGATATAGCGCCGCCGCATTGCTCACCCACATGCGCTCGTACTGGTCTTCGGTGGCGGCGATGGCCGCGAGATTCTTGCCGAAGCCGTTAGTGGCCAGCAGTTGCGCCAACTGCGTCCGGTTTGCGGCCACCACTGAGGGATGGACCACCGAGGCCAGAGTCGATCCGAAGGCGGCGGCAGCGACCTGCGCCGAGGAGGACAGCTGCAGGCACTGCGCTGCGGTGGCGCGCAGCCAGGTGAGAAAAGGCGCGACCGACTCGATCATTGCCAGCGTGGATGGGCCGTGCCATTCCGCAGCCAAGGCGGAAAGCACAGCGCCATAGTTGGCGGCGGTTTCTTCCAGATCGGCGCCGAGCGACTGCCACGCACCGGAGGCCTCGAGCAATGATCCCGCCCCGGGTCCGGAGTGGATCAGCGCCGAGCTGACCTCGGGTGGCAGAGCTATGAATTCCATAGCACCTTTATATGACGTTGCGGGGGAATTTTTGGAAACTTGCAGCTGACCACGGCGGGAAAAACCTCGGAACATTGCACATTGCCGGTGCACGCGCGGCACCACAGTACCCCGGGCGCTCCCGGGCGGATGTCAATCGGAGCGGCTGGAATCAGCACGATTGCAATGGACAGTCAGGCGACGGCGTTGACCGCGGCCGACAATCGAGGCCTGAATTCGTCTGGAATGGGGATATACCCGTTGTCCGCGAGGCCGCTCTGGCCGGCGCCGACGGTGCTCTGCAGGAAGGCCTTGACGGCCGTTCCGACCTGCGCGTCGGGATACTTCGAGCAGACAACCTCGTAGGTCGCGAGCACGATCGGATACGAGCCGGGCTGGTTCGGCCGGTAAAACGAGATCGTGTCGAACGCGAGGTCGTTGCCTTCCCTGATGAACCAGGCAGCGGAAATCGTTTTACCGACCGAGTCGGTGTCCAGCGCCACCGGGGCCGGTCCGGCCGATGTGATGACCTTGGCCACCTTCAACTGCTGCGCTTGGGCGAACGACCACTCGACGTATCCGATCGACCCCTCGGCGCCTTTGACGGCCGCGGCGGCGCCGTCGTTGCCTCGGGCGCCCTCGCCGACACCGCCTTGGAATTGCTTGCCGGCTCCTTTGCCCCAAGCGCCGTTGGCAGCCGTATCGAGATATCGCTGAAAGTTGTCCGTGGTTCCGGAATCGTCGCTGCGGAACACGACGTGAATGGGCATAGCAGGTAAGGCGACACCCGCGTTCAGCGCCTGGATCGCGGGGTCGTTCCAGGTGGTAA